>JAHIUP010000072.1 GCA_018816925.1 Patescibacteria group bacterium | reverse complement strand
TTCGGTGAGCTCATGATTTACCAGGGCAGGCCATACGTCACGATAGACGCCCGGCGCCGGAAGGCACAGGAGACAGGGAAGTTAGACGGCATCAACAGCCGGCCGGCAACCAAAGAAGAAAGAGAGTAGCCATCCGTAAAGCCGAACACGCTCACCTCCTGCCCCTCCAGCACCTCCTGCACCACGATGCGTCTTCTAGGGCTTATTCTCATACAGGCCCTCGCTGCAAAAGCCGCTTCTTCGGGCGTAGAACATATCTGTACGCCCTTCCCCCCTGAAAGGCCGTCTGGCTTCACCGCAACTGGCTTGCCGTAGTTGCGCGCGAAATTCTCCACCGCGGCATCATTATTGAAGAACCAAGAGGGAGCATGAGGAATTCTTTTTCTCCTCATCATCTCTATTGCGAAACTCTTGCTCGTCTCAATTTGTGCCGCTTCCATAGAAGGGCCGAACGAAGGAATGCCCGCTTTGTCTAATGTGTTCACAACTCCACACGCAAGGGGCGCCTCTGGACCCACTACTACAAGATCCGCTCCCACAAAGCGCGCTGCGTCCACCACGCTGCTCCCACTTGTAATGTCTACACCGGGGAGATTCTGCGCGAAACTCTCGGTGCCTCCGTTTCCTGGAGCTGCGAACAGCTCCACCTTGGGATCCTGATGAATCTTCCATGCGATTGCGTGCTCCCTTGCTCCCGAACCCACTATGAGTACTTTCATTACCGCTCCCTTCTAAATATAGTGTGCTGGTTTGAAGATACTCTACCAAACCAGGAAATACTTGCAAGCCCCTAAAAGTTCATACGAGGAGACCTTCTCTGAAGCTTCTTCTGGGAATGCTCCTCCTTTCCCCGGAGACGCTCCTCTTGGGAGGCCCGTGAGGGCTTTGTGGGAATGCGAGGTTTTACCGGCATATTTAACTCTTCTAAAAGCTCCGCGAGGCGCTCAAAGGCAAGCTCCCTGTTCTGCTGCTGGGAGGCACGTTCCTGCGCCTCCACTGCAAGACCGCTCGGGACATGACGAATACGCACCCCCGTCTCTCGCTTATTCCTCCTCTGGCCTCCTGGTCCAGAGCCCCGGAAGAACTCCACCTCGGTTTCCTTTTCCAAGTCCTCACGTTCTAAAGAATATTTCTTCATAGAAAAGCCGCGGCTCTCAAGGCGAGCTGGGACGCAATGGTGCGCACCACGGGCGTAGGCAATCCGTTGGGAGCCCTTTCTTGAACGTTTAGATCAATGGGTTGATTCACATAATCCACCACTTTTATTTCTCCTTCTCCGTTGAGCGCGGCCTCTGTACTGAAAAGCTCAAGGCCTGTGAGGCCTGCTATCCGAAGGGCAATTTTCTCCAATTCTTGAGAGATTCGTTTCTCTTCTGCCGTGCTTGCGAACACCTCGTAAAAGGAACTATGCGGGTCCCACCACAGAGAAATAACCGTCCCTGCGACAAAGATTGCCCGGAACCATGCTGCCCTGCCCAGCAAGGAAGAAGGCGCGAGGTAGGACTGAAG
This sequence comes from Patescibacteria group bacterium, assembly GCA_018816925.1. Classification (GTDB taxonomy): domain Bacteria; phylum Patescibacteriota; class Minisyncoccia; order Minisyncoccales; family UBA10102; genus JAHIUP01. The sequence goes on along the minus strand of JAHIUP010000072.1, from coordinate 18,597 downwards.
AAGGGTGGCATCCGGAGCGTTGTCCTGCAGGGCTCGCTCAATGTCCTTTGCCGTACGAGCCGTCAGCACAACGTAATCCCCTCCCCCGCCATGGGAGGGCTTAAGCACAAAAGGAGGCCGTTCCTTTTTAATGAAACTGGCGAACGAAGTTTTCTTGCCAGGGTAAAGAAAAACAGTGGGGAGCACGGGAATCCCCTCCTTCGCAAACAGCTCGTGGAGAAGGGCCTTGCTGCCAAACTTTGCGGCAAGCACTGGGTCGTTCACCACATGGCTCCCTCCCCTCTTCAAGCGTTCTGCAATAAGGGCAAAGGCCGGATGGTCTTCCGAGGAACGATCCACGAATACGCGAAAGGAGAGGCGTCCCGCGAGTATCTCCTTGAAGTCCTCTTCAAGGTTCCCGTAGGTAACCTCCCGCACCTCAATCCCCTTCTTCTTCACTGCCTCGCGGAAAAAACCCGCGAACACCTGGTCTGCTGGATGACCCCATCCTACCCCTATATCATAAACGCCTCGTTTCATGGAGGAACAACGGGACCCTCAACAGTTCATAGGTTATCTAATTTCGTAAAGCAGGGTAACTGACACCTGCGCCTCTTGAGTACCCGGTTCAATAGATGGAGCGGCTCCTCCCCTGCCATCGGATTCTGCTGTATACATCATTGGCATGGGAGAGGAATTAAAGCCCTCTTGAATGGAGAGCAGGCGTCCGAGCCGGAACCCTCCGGCCTCTGCAATCGCCTCTGCCTTCTCTTTTGCCTTCTCTATTGCCTCCCCCCTCGCCTCATTCTCCAATGCCGTGGAATCCTCCACCTGGAAGGAAAGTTGGGAAACCGTGTTCGCTCCCTGTTCCACGGCTCCCGACAGCAAAGTGCCTATCTTCGCGAAGTCCCGCACTTTCACGCTTGCGGTCTGCGAAACAGTGTAGCCCACAATCTCTTGAGGCGGACAAGGACCTACCTGCTGGTAGCACGAATAGTACTGGTACCTCGGTTGGATAGAGTACTGCTGCGTGCGAAGATCTTCGGCTTTTACGCCCTGGCTCTTAATATATTCTAATACTCCGTTCATCTTCTCGGCGTTCTCGTCTTGCAGGAGGGCAAGATTTATTCCTCCTTCCGTGAGCACCGTGAGGGTGAATTGGGCGATGTCGGGGACCCCAGACGCGTCCCCCTGCCCGAATACGGAAAAACTCCTCGTGGCTGAAGGGTCAAGGGATTGCGAATATGATTGCACGAAGACAACCGCCGCATACGCGAAGGCGCCAAGTGCGAGAATACCAAACAGAGCGACCGCGTTCTTGAATGGAGTAATCATAGATTATCTGGTTATTCTTTATTCTTGCTCTATATTATCATACCCTTCTCCGGTCACCAAGAGCACGACTTCCACTAGCGATTGTGTGAAGACCGGCTTCACACATTCCGGGTTCAGACGTCCTGCAAGGGCGCGAGATTCAAAAAAATCTCTTTCATTTCTTCTAAGGGATATCTGCTCTCGGGGTTCCAGAGCGCGAATCCCGCATATTGCTCTCCGAGCGCGTCTTTGGTTGCCTCAATCTGGCTGCGGAATTTGGAGGAATCATACTCTGCATCCGAGCGTCTCAACGTGAAATACTGAAGCCAGGGCCTCAAGCGAACCCCTGTTTCCCCGGAAGCTATAAGACGCTCCTTGGCCTTTTCAAGGGAAATACGCACCACCTCATAGGGGTGGGCGTCGGGGTTCTCAAATCCAGCAAACCCGGCAGCATAGTGGGAGGGATAGACCATAGGAGAAACATAGTCAAAATACGGGAAGGCGTCTTCCAGCACCTGGCCCACGCCCATGTCATCCCAGGTGTCCAGCGCAACGAGCCCGAACAGGTCCACAGAAAGCACGGCTTCGGGAAGGTTCTCTCTAAGAAAAGCAAAAAACCCTCTAATAATCTCCCGGCGTGGAATATCTTCCTCCCACACGGGGTAAGCAATATCTGCAAGATCGCCGTCTGAAGGAAAGCGTACGTAGTCAAAGTTTATCTCATCTACGCCTTTCGCAAGGGCGTCTGCCGCAAGTTTGACATTATATTCCCACACCTCTTGGGCGGCAGGGTCAAGCCACCCAATCCCATTGTTGTCTAACCAGGGCTCACCGGCTTCCCCTACCCTTTGCAAGGCAAGGTCGGGGCGCGCGGCGGCGAGCACGGGGTCCTGAAATACCGTGATGCGCCCTATAACAAAAATCCCAGCTTCCTGGAGGCGGGACGCGAAACCTGCAAGGTCGGGGATGCGGTTCGTTTCCGCGCCAATGGCGGCGACCTCCAAAACATCTGTATCGTAGGATACTAGACCCGAGAAATCCTTGAGGTCAACGACAACGGCATTTACCCCCACTTCTTTTCCTAGAAGCAGAATCTGTTCCTCTATACTTCTTCTCCCCGCGGCCCACGAGGTAAGGTAGACGGCCCTCCATTCTTCGGGCAATTGGCGTTCGGGCCTCTCCACTTCTTCCTGCGACTGCGGCTCCTCTGCCTGTTCTAGGGACTCTGTGGACAAAGGAGTAAATGCTGGAAGCAAGCTCCACGTGGGAAAGAATTGCCAGACCGTAATCCCTGCTCCGAACGCTATTAGTACAAGGATGTACTTTGCCATTGGGGCTTAATATTTATACCTAAGCTGCCACTCAAGATCCCGGTAGTCGGGGAAGGTACGCGCCACGAGACGCCAGAATCGGGGAGAATGATCAAAGTGCTTAAGATGGCAAAGCTCGTGCACAATGATGTAATCAGAGAGGCGACGAGGAAGGAATAGGAGCTTATAGCTAAAGTTCAGGTTCTTGAGCTCTGAACAGCTCCCCCAGGTTGCCGCGTGGTTCTTCACGCGTACTGCCCGGTACCGAACTCGGTAGAGGCGCAGGAAATGGCGGAGACGCCTTTCCACCAGGGTCCTCGCCTCCTCTCGGTGCCTCAAATAGTGTTCCCGGCCAAACTGAAAAAGCGCCCGCCTGCCGAAGCGCCGGAAAAATCCCTGCTGTTCGAGCATCCACTCTGCCCTCTCCCGGAGGAACCTCCTGATGTGTTCCTGGCGCGTGCCAAGAGGAACGGTAAGGAGAAAGGTTCCCTTGGGAGAAGCCCGGAGCCGGAGAGCATGGGCATTCCTGCTCCGCAGCAGGGCATACCGGATAGTTGCGTTTTTCACCCGTACCCGCTCCATAGTCCCCTCTTTATACCCTTGTTCCGGTCTGGGGTCAATATAACATAATGACCCCGCCTTTTCGGAAGACGGGGTCGTATATCGTGCAGGGGAGGTTTCCCCCCCGCAGGAAGATAGTGCTTCTTGGGGTGAGGCGGTATCCCAAGAAGCAAATAAAGGAGCTCCTTCTCCAAAGCTACCAAGAACCTCATCACGAACAGAGAGAGGGGACACACCCAGAAATGAACCACAGGAGCTCCTACTCTTCCAGCATACCCTGCCAAGAACCCCTGTCAACCCCGTAAGGCAACAAAGTTGCTTTACGGGGTCAAGGGGAATCCTGCAACGAATGGTGCATCTTCTTTCGTATCTCCTCTTCGTAATCGGGAAAATGCGCAGACACCTCCCGTAAATCAAATTCCCGCAATACGGAGTTGCGGTCTTCCTTATGGAGGAGAAATTCAAACGTCTTTCGCACGAGATTTTCAGGAGAGTGCTTTCCTCCTGTGAGTGCCACCCAGTAGGCCTCATCAAGATGCACAAGAAATCCTATAAGGTTGCTCTCTTCTCCGAGCTCCACGATAAAATCCCATGCTCCCTGCGCCTCCTCCCGTTTTTGATGCACGGAAATTGGCTCCATACCTGCAGTATACTCCTTTGGGCCCCGCAAGAACACCCCACATCAACCTCCTCGCCAAGCGTCTTCAAGCTTGCGTTATTTATAAATCTTATGCGTGCCGATATCTAAAAACAAAACTTCCTTGTTCGGAAGAAAGATAAATTTGATACGATAGGAGTCGTTAATCCAAAACGCCCATATGCCCGCTTCTTTTCCAGAAAGTTTATGCGTTTTGATACTTGGGTCAAAAGGGCCGGCTCGGAAAACCGTTTCCCTTTCTTTCGCACGTTGCTTGATTTTCTCGGGAAGCTTACGATAGCTTTTCTTGAAGCGCTCAGAAACTTGAATGTTTATCATCAATCTAAGTCGCGCAAGGATTTTATCTTCGTAGTTTTTTCCGCTTTATATTCTCGCATCCCTTCGTGATACAACTTATCAATTTCTTCTGCCTCTTTCCCGTAAAGCTGATAAGTAGGTACCGCCTGCTCTAAAAGCTTGCGGTATTCTTCCAAACTCAAAACCACTACTCCTCCCTTCTTCTGGATTTCCTCTTTGGGAACCACTACAGCGTCTTTTACGTAGAAATTCTTCGCCATATTTCAATTATAGCACAATCAGTTTAATCCTCAACCCTTGGAATAAGCAAGGCAGCCGCTATAAAACCTTTTTATTCCAAGGAAACTTTGGGGCGAACGCAGAAACAATGCTGACAACGCTGAAAATCCAGGCAAACAGGGCAAAGGTGGTACCGTACGTTCCCCAGGCTCCCGTAAAGGCAACCCACGAGGCCTCCCCAAAAAGAAACATTCCATTCACGAACCAATTCAATCGCTCTTTGAGGCTTGGGGCCCTTTTGATGTTTGCTGAAATGGGAGAAAGGCGGCTCCCGAGATCTACCTCAATGCCTTCCTTCCCGGTAAAGAAGTCAAGCAGGCCGAAGAGATATCCAATGGGAGTCAAGTACAAAAGGCGAACAAATATTTTGTTCAACTGATTTTTCACTTTCCCATCATACGTTACTTACGGCTCAAAAATTGCAAACAGTTCACTCTCCGCTATAATGGGACGGCCGCCTATATCCTTAGTAACAGCTACTTTATAAATACCGCGTTCAATTTGTTTAGTCTTTCCTTCCAGCCCTGCACCGCAGTAGTTAAAAAGGGTTTTGGTATCCCATGTAAATGCGGTTCTTTCATATTCTGGCCCTAAAGCTGCGGTTGCGCCTATTTTACAAGAAATTATGCCAATTTCTTTTCCGTCCGTGCCATTTAGTGTTAAATGTTGGAATGGATAAGATTCTTCGACTGGTTTGCTTAGCTTGATTGTATTTGTTTCTCCGATCTTCCATGCCTCCCCCTTTTGCGGCGAAAGAATCTCGATTGGTTTCTCTATAAGCGTACGTACCGTTCTAAGCATATCCTCGAGGGACTGAGTACTCCCAGAACCGGTGATGTGCAGTTTCAGAAATGTGGTGTGGGAAAGAGGAATGATAAACGTTGCCCAGCGTGTTGTGCCTGGGAATACCGGCAAGCCGTCTTCCGTAGAAGGATAGCCTGCATAGGGAGTTGCTGGTATAGAAGAATCAGACCCTGTTTCGTACTCTAACGCACTGCCCCGCTTCATCCAGCGCTGGCTGTCTTCATCGTAGTAATAAGTGATGCTTCCAAACTTTGCGTCATCGGTTGTGATACTTATACCAGTCAAAAAAGTAATATCCATGCGGTCGCCTATCCACTCGCCCGATACCTGTTTCAGTTCTATTTTCTCGCTGGTATTGCTCGTGATTTCCCATTCTGCGGACTTTGTAAAAGAAACACCCCACTCTGTTTTTACAATAGTATTATCCAGCTCTTGCGCTGATGTCTCAATAAACTTGAAAGTGGAAAGCATTTGAGTATAAATATTCTCATTCTCGCTAGAGTTTTCTTCTACGGTATTTACCCTTAGTAAAATAACTGTATTCAATTTTCTTGTGTCTTGTAAAAAGGTATCGCCTTCAAACCCCTCTAAGTTTGGAACAAATCCATATGTCCATATATCAATAGTGCCTCTTTTTTCATTTACCCATTCTACCCCCTCATTTTTTGTTAAATCTTTATATATTAAAGCTCCGTTTTTACCGTATTCGTTAACTATATAATCATGCAAATTAAGTAATTGCTGATTGCTCAATATCTGCAAAAATACCTTTAAGCCATTATTACTAAATTCGAAGTTAATCCCCCTCTCCCCCAATTCTTTAAAAGCAAGCTCTTTGGGATATTTTATCTCAAACCCATAGTCCTCACTTTTATAGGTCTGCCACTGAGACGTTGCGGGTTCCGCTTGCCGGGATTCCTGTTCTATAAGGCCTTTTCTTGAGTATTCCTGGTATAAAAGCGCGGCCGCGAAAGCAAAGAGGAGTGCGGCAACCCCCAATATTATGCCCCCAATACGCAGAAAATCCCTCACGTGCTCCACGGCCCTGAAGCGCGTAGATTCAGTCGTACCTTTTTGCAGCCAATAATATGCCGTTCCCGCAAAAACAGTTCCGACGAAAACAGCTTCTCCAAACCACTTTGCGAACAGGAAAATCGTCTGTGGAAAGCTAAACGAGAAAGTAACGCTTTCTGGAGAAGAAAGAAATCCTACCAAACTGGCAAAAATTAACCCGCCGCCAAGAAAAATAGGCGATGGAAGTCCGACCCATACGCTTGCCTTTAAAATTATGGAGGGCTGAATAATGTACTCTCTCCGTACAGATTCTATTGCTTTTTGCATTGCAAAAAGCGGCACTACAAACGCGACAACAACTGCGGCAAGCTGCACGCCAAAAATTTCACCAAGCCCTAGAGGAGCAATGAGAATGCTTGCCCCAAAAACCAAAAGGATACTTGACCCATACACGTAGAACAGCAGCTTCCAAACAAGCACCCTGACTCTTATCGGCTGTTTTTCCTTTGTGGAGGGAAGGTTAGAATTCTCCATATATAGCTATTCAATAAACCGGAATGTGGAGAGGATTTGGTCGAATACTCCTTCATATTGAGTTTTCTTGCTTTCAGGATAGGTTCTCCTAAACTGGTAAACAAGATTATTCTTAATTACTACAAGAAACGTTTCATGGATCCCAAACTCAACTGCCGTATCGATAGCAATCCCTTGTACTCCATCTATCTCTACATTTCTCTTATTTTGCTGGACTACATAGTCTTCAATCAATTGCTCAAGCGTAAAATTGTCTAGATTTTCATACCTATTTATAATAATTCTTGCTCCGCTATATGAGAGCTGAAGGATAGGAGAACTAATCGTTTCACCTGAATAATCGGGACTTTCAAAGACCGTGTACGGCGTTATACCCTTTGTCTCGAGTACACTCCAATCCGTCGGATACCTCACCTCAAACCCATATTCTTCGTTTTGATAGGTTTGCCAATCCTGTACTGCATCTGCTGCATCGTTCGCAACTTCGGGTCCAGCTGTTTCTTCGGGCACTCTAACTTCCCCTTGCGGTGCGCCAAAGTACTGCCAGGCGAAAATTCCTGCTCCAATCAAAACAGCTGCAATACTCACGGCTATTATCGCCTTGCTTGTCCGTGCTGTTTGGACTCCAAAATCCCTTGCAATGCTCCACAAATAAATAAGAAATAGAAACTCTAAAACAAGAGAGCCGAGTAGCAACCAATCCTGGTTCTCCATCAAATAAGAATAGGTGTAACTACCAATATTCATAATGACTATTCCGGTAAAAATATAGAGGGCCCAGCTTTTCATGCGGCGGATGCCAAAAGAGGTAACGATTAGTCCAACCGCGATAGCAAGTAGCTGAACACCGAAAATTGGGGAAAACAGCAAAAAGAAAAACGAGCCGAGGAGTTCTCCCAACCCTCCAAAAAGCATAATCCACGCTATGAGTTTCACCAGAAACGGCACCACCAGCTTAGGTGTATTTTGTTGTGCGTCCATGATGTAAAAAAGTTATAAGGACCCTACCTTCCCCTACCCTACCATAATTTCCACAGAGAAAGAATGAGGCCCCGGTTGGCTATATGCCTTCCGGGGCCTTTCCTTTTGTACGCTTCAGCTTGTCCTCATTCCCAAGGACAATCCTGCACCTCAATGCAGTCCGTCCTGTGAACATAGAACACAAAGGAAGTGCTGAATCCTGCTGGACCGTCTCGGGGCAGTGAAATAGTAAGGGTAATGTGGTAGGCGCCCCCTGCCTGGACAAACAGATGGCTTGGGCCGCTTGGATTTGCCACATATTGGTAGCCGCTTCCAACTGCCCCCAGCTCCCAAGGTATATCAACAGAAGGACCCTCAAAGGCGGGGTGGATTTCTACCACGTAGGCGAGAGAGGAGCTATTTGTGATCCTGTAGTCAAACAGGATCGTCTCCCCTGGAATAATCACATATTGACCCGCCTTACCCGTCGCCTCCTTACTCGCGAGGAAGAGCTCCACACCAATAGGTTCCTCCACTCCAATGTTGACTCTGTCGCCTTGGACTCCTGATGAGGGAGGTCCTCCAGCCGCAGAGGCCAATGATACAGCCCCGCTGGCAAGGATTCCGACCGCTAACACTAATAGCACTAATTTCTTCAAGGTACGCCTCCTTCTCAATTTCCCCTATATTATACATCCGATTAGAGTATCTGTCAAATACTTTCGAGAATCCTCCTCCCCTGCTCGCGGTCCCGGGCAATGGCCTCTTCTAATTCCTCCAAGGAGGAGAAATGCTCCATGGGGCGGAGAAAGGCCACAAGCTCCAACTCTACCTCCTTTCCCACCAGGTCTCCCGTAAAATCCAAGAGATTGGTCTCCACAGTAGATTCTGCGGCGCCTACGCTCACGGCCACCCCCACGCTTGTCACCGCCTCGCGGCTCACCCCGTCCACGAGCATACGGGAGGCATATACGCCTTCTGCGATCTCTTGGGAGCTCTGGTAAGAAACCTGGAGGGTGGCGGTGGGGAAACGCAGGCGCAGTCCCCTACCCCGCACCACGGTTCCCTTAAGGAGAATTGGAGTCATAGATTATTTATTCCTGTGAAGTCCGGAGTCGGCGAGCGAGACGAGTTCGGAGCGTGCCGCGCTCTCCGGGAGCTTGCCTAAGGCCTCTTGCGCCTTTTCCGCGTGCTCCTGGCCCATGGCGAAAGCCCGTTCTTTAGCTCCTGTTTCTTTGAGAAGGGCAATACCTCTCGCCGTATCCCTCGAAGAACATTTAGGTTTTCTCAAAATGCCCAGGAGTTCCTTCCTCTTTTGCCCCCGAAGTTCCTCTAAGGCGAAAAGCACAAGAATGTTCCCAAGTTTCCCGGCCGCAATATCCTGGCCTTTCGGTTTCCCGAACTCCTTTCCTCCGTATATATCCAAGAGGTCATCGGCAACCTGAAAAGCGATGCCCAGCTGCGCCCCGTACTCTCCCAAGGCGTTACGTATGCTTGAAGGAGCCCTTGCGGCCTCCGCTCCCAGCTCGCAGGCAAGCCGGAACAAGGCGCCTGTCTTTTTGACTACCATGCGCTCGTAGTCCCCTCTCGTTGCCTTTTTCTCGCGCTTCCCCTTCACGTAGGACTCCTCCTCCCTGCCTGCCTGTTCTAAAAGAATATCCGCAACCTCACCCTCTACGAGCTCCTTGAAGGCCCGGGAAAGCTTCTGGGAAACCGGAGAGGCCATAAGAGCGGCGGCATACAGCACTCCCGCGCACTCCGCTATTGAGGTCCCGTACTTCTTCCAAAGAGTAGGCGCGTTCCTTCGCTTATCGCTGTGGTCAATGATGTCATCCACAAGAAGGGAATACTCATGGAGGAGCTCCACGGCGGCTGCCGAGGAAATGGCGGAAGAGAGCTTCCCTCCGCAGGCCTTGCAACTCAACAGCACGAGACGCGGACGCAGACGTTTGCCTCCCGTGAGAACCGGGTACAAAACGACCCGCTGAAGGTCTGGAGAAAGACCCTGCTTTAAAAGGGAGCGCATTTCCCGTTCCACGGAGCGTAGGGCCGCTCTAATTTCCGTAGCGGCGCTGTCTCTGCGCGAAATCTTTGAGTGCCTCATCAAGGTCATGTTCTGTAAAGTCCGGCCAATACTTGGGAGAAAAATAGAGCTCGGCGTACGCCGCCTGCCAGATAACAAAATTGGACAAACGCTTCTCCCCGCCCGCCCGTATGATAAGGTCTGGGAGAGGAAGCCCCGCGGTGCTCAAACGCTCCTCAATGGCCTCCTGCGTGATGCGCTCTAGGGGAACCTTCTCTGCCACAAGGCGCCGTACTGCTTGGGTGATATCCCACTTCCCTCCGTAGCTGATGGCGAGATTCAAAAAAAGTTTGGAAAAGGCCTTCGTATACTCCTCCACCTCCTCGATAACCTCCCTCAAGGAATTGGGAAGGCGCTCCCGGTCACCAATAATCCTTACCCGCACATCCCGCTCCATGCCTTCCTTGCGCATGGCCTCCTTCGTAAAGTTCTCCCGAAGGGCTGTCTCCAGCAGACCCATAAGGTAGCTTACCTCGCGCTTAGGGCGATTCCAGTTCTCCGTGGAGAATCCAAAGGCGGTAATCCCTTTCACTCCCCTTTCCCTGCACCAGGTGGTAAACCTCTGGAGGTTCCGGTATCCTTCTCTGTGCCCCTCCATGGTGTCCAGGCCGCGCTCTTTGGCCCACCTCCGGTTCCCGTCCGGGAACAAAACGACATGATTTGGTATTGCGTTATTCTCCATATACCCCTGATTCTTGAATAAAAAGGGTCGCGGAAGCGCGCTCAAGAGCCGCAAGGTAGCCCGCTGCGAACGAGACCAGCGCCAGAAGAAATACGAAGCCACCCAGCAAAAGCGTCTCCTCGTGCTTCTTGACGAACAAGAATCCTTTTTGTAGTATAGAAATACTCATATGGCTACAACCAAGGCCTCGGGAACAAGTAAAAACGCGCGGGACTCCAGGCCCAAATACCTGGGCGTGAAGCTATTTGCGGGCCAACGCGCCAAGGCCGGCCAAATTATTCTGCGCCAGCGAGGCACAAAATTCCTTCCCGGAACCAATGTGGGCATGGGAAAGGACCGGACTCTTTTTGCGCTCATAGAAGGCGTGGTAAGGTTCACGAGTAAGCAAAAGAAAACCTTCACTAACTCCAGACGTCTTGCGAAAATCGCTCACATAGACCCTGCCTAACACCTCTCATTTCTTCCTTCCCCTCCCTGCCGCCTGGAGAAACGCCAGGAACAATGGGTGGGGAGTAAGAGGACGCGACTTAAGCTCGGGATGGAACTGGGTACCCACGAAAAATGGGTGCCCCTTTAGTTCTATAATCTCCACAAGGTTTTTAATGGGATTCACCCCAGATACCACCATTCCATTCTCAATGAGCGCGTCCCGGTAGGTATCATTCACCTCGTAGCGGTGACGGTGGCGTTCTGATATCATGGTTTTCTTGTAGGCCTCGTAGGCAATCGTTCCTTTTTTCAGCTGGGCCTCATACGCCCCCAAACGCATGGAGGCGCCATACTTCTTTTTCTCCAGAAGGGTCTTTTGTTCGGGCATCACATCAATGACTTTGTCTTTCGCCTTCTCGTTAAATTCCCCGGAGGTCGCCCCCTTGATTCCCACAACGTTTCTCGCGAATTCAATCACGGCAAGCTGGAGACCAAAGCAAAGTCCAAAAAATGGAATGCGCCGCGTGCGGCAGTACTCAATGGCGCGTATTTTCCCTTCCGCTCCTCTACTCCCAAAGCCCCCGGGCACGATAATGCCGTCAAAACGTTCCAGTTCCTTGAGGAATTTCCTGTCTTTCTCGTAGTGTTCCGCGGAAAGCCATGTTATCTCGGGCTTCCTCTTCAACTGCCAGGCGGCGTGCTTGATGGCCTCTATCACGGAAAGGTAGGAATCCGTGAGTGTAAAGTCCCCTATCTCAAAGTACTTACCCACAATGCCAATGCGCACTGCTTTCCCGGCCTTCTTGCTCGACTCCACGAACTTCGTCCAGTCCTTAAGGTCGCGTTTGCTCTCTCGGAGACCGAACTTCTTGAGGATACGGTTTCCGAGCCGGTCCTTCTCAAAATTGAGGGGAATCTCGTAAATAGAGTCCACGTCAGGGGCGGAAATGACGTCCTCCACCGCTACGTTCGTGAAAGTCGCAATCTTGCTCTTTCGGGGTTCGTCCACAGGCACCTTCGCCCTCGCCAGTATAATATCCGGTTGGAGCCCCGCGGTATTAAGGGCGCGGGCCGCGTGCTGGGTGGGCTTGGTCTTCATCTCCCCCACGGATTCTGGAATGGGCAGATAGCTCACGAGCACCACAAGAACCTGTTTGGGTGTGGCAAGCTTCATCATACGAGCCGCCTCCAAGAACAAAAGATTCTCGTACTCCCCCACCGTTCCTCCCACTTCTATAAGCACGAAGTCCGCCTTGTGCTCTTTGCCCGCCTTCTCTATGCGGTCTATCACTTCCTGGGGAATGTGGGGAACAACCTGCACGGTCTTGCCTCCGTACCCCAGGTTGCGCTCCCTCATAATAACCGAATAATACACCCCCCCGGTCGTCATGTAGTTCACGGAGCTCAAGTTCTCGTTCAGAAAGCGCTCGTAGTTCCCTATGTCTTGGTCGCATTCCGTACCGTCGTCTGTCACAAAAACCTCCCCGTGCTCGAGGGGGTTCAAAGTCCCAGCGTCCACATTAACGTAGGGATCAATCTTTACCGCGGTGACGCGAAATCCCTTACCCTGCAGGATCTTCGCGATGGATGCGGTGGCTACCCCTTTTCCTACACCAGAGATTACGCCCCCTACGACAAAGATATAACGCGTCATGGAAATCCCGCTATCCTTCTTCTTCCGTAACAATAATGCGTATTTCAGCTTCCAGGTTATGGTCAAGGACAAGCTTAAGAGGAAACTCTCCCAATTCCCGAATGGATTCCTCCATCTTTACTTGGTTCTTCTTAAGCTCAAAACCCATCTCCTTGAGACGCTCCGCCACCTTCTGGGCCGTAATGGACTCAAAAAGCTGGCCCTCCTCTCCAACCTTCACGGCAATGGGCACCTCAAGATCATCAAGACCAGAAGCAAGCTCTTGAGCTTTGCGGAGTCCCTCCTCTGCCTTCTTCTCAAGAACCTCCTTCTGGGTTTCCACCCATGCAAGAGCTTCCTCGGTCGCGGGAACAGCAGAACCTTCAGGTATAAGAAAGTTCCTGGCGTGTCCGTCCGCCACTTCCTTCACCTCAAAACACTTACCCACATTTTCTACGTCTTTTAGAAAGATGACGCGCATGGTTTGCTTTATACTCTCATAGTTCTTCCACGAGTTCAAGTGCCTTGTCAAGTTGGGGGTCTCTATCCTCTGCAAAGTCATCTTCCGTCATAGGCACAGCCACATCGGGCTCCAGACCCACATCCGTAAGAAAATTGCCCTTTGGAGTGAGCCAGTGAGCCACCGTAATCTTGAGTGATGAATCGTCCTTGAGGAGCTTGAGTTCCTGCACGGAGCCCTTCCCAAAAGAGCGCTCCCCCACAAGGAGGACTCCCCTATTGTCATGGAGCGCGCCCGCGAGAATCTCGGCCGCGGAAGCCGTACCACCGTTCACGAGCACCACTATAGGGTAAGTGGATAACTGGGCATTATTGTCCTTTGCGCGGTACTCCCTGGATTCCCTGCCGTCTCCGAATTCCTCTATGGTTACCACGGCTCCCCGCTCCAGGAACCACCCCGCAATATCCTGGGCTACCTCAAGGAATCCTCCGGGGTTGTTCCTCAAGTCCAGCACGATTGTCTCCGCCCGCGAAGCGAGAATCTCCATTGCCGCCTCCTGAAAATCCCCCTTCGCCTTTTCAGAGAAGTGGTACAGGCTAAGCACGGCAACATCTCCCTGGAGCCGCCAGGAAAGGGAAGGAACTTCAATTACCGCCCGTTCCATGGAAAACTCCCTGGCCTCCGCCCATCCTTCCCGAAGCACGAGGAAGCGCACCACCGTACCCTTCTCCCCCCGAATGAGAACGACCGCCTCGTCTATGGAAAGGTCGCGCGCAAAGGTGTCCTCAATCTTCACGATGGTATCTCCCGGCCGCAGTCCCGCCTTCTGGGCTGGCGTTCCTTCTAGGGGAGCAATAACCTTAAGCTCCCCCTCCCGGATGCCTACCTCCATGCCCACGCCCTCAAAGGTCCCCGCAATATCCTCCCAGAACACCTTTGTGTCCCCTGGGTTGAAATACACAGTGTAAGGGTCTCCCGCGCTCTCTACCATACCAGACAGCGCGCCCTCAAGCATGAGACGCTCGTCCAGCTCATCTGACGCGACATAGTTCTCCTGGAGGGTACGCCAAGCATCCCAGAACAGAGAAAAATCCACGCCTTCCGGCTTCCCCTCTTCCCTATTGTATACACCTGCGATCCCCCGTTCTCCCGTAAACTGGGAAAACAGAAAACCGGCGACAAACACTGCCGCAAGCAAGAGAAAGAGAGGGGCGCGTCTTGCAAACATACAAGTGCTATCCTACCACATGAAAGCGCACTCCCACAAGCTGCACAAGGCAAAAGGGCTTGCCTCTAAATTGTTCCTTCCGTTTCCTCCACCGAATCCTTCTCCTTGTCTTCCTTGGAAGCTTTGCCGCGTGGAAGCGTAAAGAAGAATGTTGTTCCCTTCCCCTTATTGCTCCTAAGGCGCATCTCCCCGCCGTGCTGCGCAACGATACGCGAAGAAAGATACAACCCCAGTCCCGTGCCGGAGGTCTGAGCGAGCTGGGCGTTGGCAGCGCGGAAGAACTTTTGAAAGACCCCGTGCTGCTCTGCCTCTGGAACGCCAATACCCGTATCCTCCACCTCTACCAGGATATTATCATTTGCTGCTCTCGCGCGCATCGTCACCCTACCGCCCATCGGCGTGTATTTCAGCGCGTTATCCACCAAATTCTCCAGCACAACGTCTATCTTTCCCGCGTCAAAAGAAATCTGCGTAAGCGTTTTGGGAAGTTCTAGCTGAAAGTCAATCTTGCGCTTCCGGGCGTTCGAGGAAAATCGTTCATAGATATGCAAGAGCAAAGGCACCAAGGACTGCTTTTGGTAATGAAACCCAAGGCGCCCTTCTTCCAAACGCGCAACATCCAAAAGATCGTTGATGAGTCGAATCAGGCGCTGGCTGGACTCAAAGGCCTCCCCAATGGACTCCTTCTGTTCCTCGTTCAGATTCTTCTGCCATTCCGTGTTTAGAGCGTGCAGCGACCACTTAATGCTCGTGAGAGGGGTGCGAAGCTGGTGCGCGGCCACCGAAACAAACTCCGATTTGACTTTATCCAACCGCTGGAGTATCTCGTTGGCCTTGTTTAATTTAAGGTCGCGGCGCACCAGAATACGTGTGATCTCGTCGAGCTCACGAGTACGCTCCTGCAGCTCGTGATTCGCCGCCGTGAGCTCCCGGTCTTTCCCCACTAACAGCTTCGAGCTCTCGTAGCTTTCTTCCAGTATTTCGTTGAGCCGCTTATTTTCCTGCTCCAGTCGCTCAACTCGTTCCCGCGCCGCCTCCCTCGCTTTTGACTTACGGCAACAAACAATCAAAACAGCGGCTCCCATCAACAGGAACAAGAAAGTTGCGAGGACAAGTTCTTCCATTGCTATTCTCCAATGCCAAAGATAACCACTGTTTCGTTGTAAAAGCGGGAACTGATCTTCTCTTTGTCAGACACCTCCCCTCCCATGGGCGCCTGTTCTCCGTAGGTATAGAAGCCCAGTAGCGGAACATCGCGCCCGACAATCTCCATGACCGCGTCAATCTCCTCTTTTGCCCGCTGCCCAAAGAGCTTCTCTCGGGCGATGCAGTTAAACATAAGGATGAACTTGGGTTTTGTTCCCGCTTTCTGAAAGTCCTCTTTGAGCTTGGTCGCGGCCTCCTGGGCGGCCTCCACGGCCTTCTCGTGGCTGCCAATCATGAGACGAATTTCAGACCCCTCGGGAATCTCCGCGGCACACGTGATCGAGCCGTCTTCCTGCGCAATAATTGGATCGCGTATCAGATACTCCTCTAATCCTGGAAGCTTAAGACCTAATGGATATGTAATGGCCATGCGCGCCAAGGGTTCCTTGCGCAACTCGTTCGCCGACTGCCCAAAATAGTCCTCGTAGATACTGATGGCGGGACGCCCATCCAGTTCCTTGAGCAACGCACCTTCCGATTTCGTGACCTTCATGGGGCTTCCAATGGGTATCCATCCATGCCGGACACCGGCTCCCATAGAAAACTCTCCTTCCAGCCCTAATCCTGCCACGGAACCCGAGTCCACTTCGTCGTCCCGGTATTGATAGGTCTTCTTAAACTCAAAGTCGTCTCCTGCGGCTCCCCCCAGAATAGGGAAGTGTTCTCCGAGTACCTTTTGCACTCCCCGAACAATCTCCGCTCCGTTTCCCGCAAGCACGTCGGGAAACATTATAAACGCCCGGAGATCGCCGTCTTTTGTCTTCTCCATTACCTCTCTGGCAACGGCCTGACCCGCCTCGTTGGCGCCCTTTGCCACATCTTTACCAAGACCCGTGTGAAACTTTATGCTCTCAGAGCTCACGGCCATAACAGCAACGCCTCCCTGTTGAGGACCCTGGTTGGTAATCTCGCCCGCGTCCGTGCATCCCACGAACTGGGCGTCTCCGCCGGCCTCGCGAATCCCGCGAATGAGTTCTTTCTGCTCAAAGCGAGAAGAGGCAAAACCGATGAGAAGGTCTGCTTTTTCGATGCGCGCCTCCTTCATGGCGCCCTTGGCGGCCTCGTACCCCGCCTGGTATGCATCCCGATGCTTGCTAAAACTTACTCCTGCTTGAATTCCCATACAAAAATATTGATTGATTATTTACTACGAATAATTGATTGGACCTTTTGAACAATCTCCTCGGGCAGAACATTCGCCTTAATGATGTAGTCCTCCGCTCCCATGTCCATTCCCTTTTTCACTTCCTCATCCTGCCCAAGATTGGAAATAACAATAAAGGGAATATCCTTGAACTCCTCCTTTTGTTTGCACTCCTGCAAAAAGGCAAGGCCGCTCTCGTCTGGCAAGAGCACATCTAAAAGCACAACATCTGGTTTCCCTTTTTGCTGCAGGGAACGCCTCGCCTCGCTCGTGGTTGTGGCTGTGCGCACCGCGTAGCCCTCTTTCTTGAATTTGCGGGCCAAGATCGACAAAAGCGTCTCGTCATCCTCCACCACCAGAACAATACCCACTTCCACTTTCGCGGATTTCTTCCTGCCGTTTTTTTTGTCTCCGTCTCCGTGGAGAATCCCCTCTACCTTCTCCAATACCTCTTCTGGCGTAAAGTTAACCTTCACAAGATAATCCTTAATGCCCAAGTCAAAGGCGTGGTCAATCTCTAATGGCTGCCCGGAATTGGAGATAATGACAACGGGAAGCTCGGGAAGCAATTGCTTCTCCTTGAGCGCCCGCAAAACACCAAACCCGTTGAGCACGGGGAGCATCATATCTAAAAGCACCAGGTCTGGCTTCTTTTCCAGGATGGCTTCAAGGCCCTTCTGTCCGTCTTCTGCCACCTCCACCTCATACCCCTTCCGTATAAGGTGTTTCTTTATCATTCTCGCGATAACATCCTCATCCTCAATGAGTACAATGCGCTTTGCCATAAATAAGAACTATTGATTTATTATACTACGCACCCAAACATACAAGCAAGGCCTCATTGAGGACTACAGGAGAAATTTGACACCGCCTGAGAACTTTGAGATGATGCGCCAAAGTTCTTAATGAAAGGAGGGAAGAAATGCCCCTCGAAAAACGCTTGTCCGCCTGGACTAGTCTCATATTGGAAAACGGAGAGAGGATACTCCTCACTAGTACATGGGTACCCACGGAGGTGTTCCTTGAGTACTGGCGGACTAAAAGAACCCTCCCAAGAGGAAAAAAACTGTGTGTTACGTCCGATGAGCGCCGCCAGATCCAGGGAGAACCACGCATCCACGACATCTGGGTCAAGTTTGCCTAGCATGATTCGTTCCGTTAACAAGGAAGCCCGACAGGGAAAATGAATAGTATCCTATCCATTCCCTGCCGGGCTTTTTGCTATCCCGAAACGGCATTCAGGAGATCTTGCATAAGGAAAGGCACCTCAAGATTTGCATCTCCCCAGTCCCTTTTAATAGGAGAGCAAAAGACGATACGCATCCCTGGGAATTCCTCACGGATCTTGAGCGCCATGCCTGCTCCGGTTGTGGGATAAAAACTGGAACCGAAAGAATCATGCAACACGGCAACCTCACATCCCAGCTCCCTTACCATCGCAATCTTGCTCTCCCCTTCTTGAAAAGAGCTCGCTTCCACCGGCACATCGTGCTCCACAAGAAGCATACGCTTCAGTATGTTATGCAGTTCCTCCGTGTCTCCACAAAGAAACACTCTCACGAGGGTCTCCCTTGTTCCACCACCTTGACTTGCTGTATAATCGCACGCTCGAGCTCCACGAAATCTTCCCCGCACAATGCCTTCAACTTGTCCTCGAAGTCAAGGTTTAACCGGAAGCTCCAGGACGGCTCCCCGTCTCTCGTGGTTACAGCCCCATGACCAATGAAATACTTCCGCTTACCCTCTTTAACCTCCACGCCTACGTGTATCTCATAGGGAACCATGCTTCCATGGGGCAACCCTATTCTTCCATCTTCGTCCCGTTTCACCCTTACAATCTCGAATCGGGGCATTTTACTCCTTCCGTATAATACTGCTAAAGCTCATTATACTACAACATAGGGGTCTGTCAATACCTTTGCACCACCCCAAGGGCTAGCACCTCCTTAGCCTGGCTTAGTTATCCACAGAAAAATAGGCCTACCAGGCCTATCCTTAACCCGACTAAGTTTCAACCTATTT
>JAHIUP010000071.1 GCA_018816925.1 Patescibacteria group bacterium | reverse complement strand
GCTCCCCCGCTCCAACGGTATCGCTACTTCCACCGGCGCCTCCTCCGCCGCCTCCCGGGGCCGCACTATTCCCGAGATTTACACCTTGATTATCTGCTCCGCGTCCACCGTCACCCCCGTTGGCATCCCCTGTTCCCCCAGCCCCCCCAGTAGAACCAGAGGCCGCAGTCCCGTTGTTTCCATTGGACCCAATCCCCGAGCCCTCTCCGCCCCCGCCCCCGCCCCCGCCGGAGGAGGTCTCCCCGGCGCCTCCAGCTCCTCCCGCAAAAGCCGCCGTGACAACGCCGCCAACGCTTTGCGCAACGCCGCCCGCGCCACCACTATCACTGGTTGTGGTTACGCCCGCGTTTGCGGTACAGGTTCCGTCATTCCCTACAAAACTGGACGCATTGCCGTTCCCGCTCGAAACTGCGGCGCCTACCGTTACAACATAATTTGTTTCCGGTGTAACAACAACCGTACATTCCGTATACGCGGCGCCTCCGCCGCCGCCGCCGCCTGTTCGACGCGAACCTCCTGGACTCCCACCAGCTCCCCCGCCCCACATCTTTACTGTGAGCGAGGTGACGCCCACGGGAACCGGCCAAGAAGAATCGGTCGCGGTAAAGGTC
Organism: Patescibacteria group bacterium; assembly: GCA_018816925.1. Taxonomy (GTDB): domain Bacteria; phylum Patescibacteriota; class Minisyncoccia; order Minisyncoccales; family UBA10102; genus JAHIUP01. Next base: position 5,166 of record JAHIUP010000071.1, on the reverse strand, counting down.
TGGTCGCCCGCATACACGATTGCGGGCTGTAAGGGAATGGGTGGATTCTGCCAAATTTGCGGCCATCCAGAAAACACCCACCCTACCACAAGAATAAGTATCAGGGGAAAGAAGATAGCTTGCCTAATGGAACGCCTCACGCATTTTGTCATACGATTGCCTTATTATACCAAGCCGGTTCCCGTAAAGGAACAATCCCCCAGGAAAAGAGTCAAGGGGTTTCTCCCCGAAGCAAGGAATGGAGTTCTACAGGATAAATCTCTAGGGCGCGTTGCAAGAGCTCTTGTGCCGTTGTTTCGTCCTGCAGATCTTTCCGATAAAACTCAATGACCTCGCCGGTGAACTTCGCTTCCCGCGACATCAACTGAGGCGAGGAAACATATAAACGAGAGAAGTCCGGGGTCGCGGCCGCATCAAGTTCCAGGATACGGGTAAAATGCTTCGCGGCGCGCTCCCGTTCCCCCAGCGTCCAGTACATGCGCCCAATTTTCTGCTCGTTCTCAATAATAGCGAGAGAAAAGTGTACAGCAAGGCGTTCTCGTTCCTCCTGGTTCTGCTCAACAATATTGAGGGCGAGAAGACGCTTTTCATAATAAGAAATAATGCTCTCAAACGCGTACTCTGCCTCCTCATACTCCCCTTGGTAGATATGCGCCTTCATCAAAATTCGGAAGAACCGCTCGTCGTCTCTGCCGGGATACTCTTGGAGAGCGCGCTCGGAGATTTCTTCCATTTTCTCTGCGGCTTTCCTGGAGCCAAATTCCGTATACCGGATTTCTTGAATCCCGGCTAACAAATCAAAGTAATGGCGGTGCATTTTGTCTGGATATCCAAGTTTACGCTCCAGTGCGGGCTCTGCCTCGGAAAGCAATCCAAGCATCTGGAAACGGTTCTGCTCGGTGCCTGGGGCGCCATAAAAAGAAAGAAGGCGTTCCGCGAGGAGAATCTTGAAGTCATCGTCAAACAAGGTATCCTGGTGCAGCGCTTTGTCATATAAGAGCAGGGCCTCTGTGAGGTTCTCCTGCTCCAATTGGGACCCCTGCACCACAAGCATATTCGCCTTCCAGGGCTTAAGATTTACTTCCCACAAAACAACCGCAAGGAGAACAATCAACGCAACGGCTCCTCCCCGAACAAGAAAAGCTCGAGCCCTGAACACAAAAGGCGCGGATTGCGTCCCAATAAACCCAAGAAGGAGAATAAAAAGCAAAGCGGTGGATATGCTTTCTGCAAAAAAGAATTCGCAAGCAAGGCAAGCAATGAAAACAGCTCCAAGGAGCGCTCTCTGCGTCGCAGAAAGCCAAGGAGAAAACGCATTCCGGGAAAGACGCACGGCAACGAGCAAAAGCAAAACAAGGAAGGCGGCGAACCCAATGATGCCCGTCTCCGCAAGCTGTTCCAAGAACACGTTATGAGGATGATTACTAAAGGTCTGACTGGGGCTTGCCAATCCAATGCGCTTATCCGCCACATACCCAAAGGATTCCGGCCCCCATCCAAGGAACGGACGCTCCGTCCATGCCTCCAACGCTACTCCCCAAAACGGCAAGCGTTTTTCTTCCAGCGAGGAAAATGCGCCCGACAGAAAAGGGGAAGCCGCGCCAAGAACAAGGACCGCCATAATCGCCAGTGCCGCAAACGCGCGCGCCGTCCCCAGGGAACTGAAGAGCCGTTTATATAAAACAAAAAACACGAACGCAAGAAGAGCTGTCAGGGCTCCGGCCCACGCGCCTCTGCTCCCGCTCTCCCAGAGCGCCGCCGTCTCCAGAAGGGCGGTAACTGCCCACACTCCTTTCATAAAGAACCTCTGTTCCATGCTAAAGACAAAAAGCGTCAGGAAAAGCGCGACCGCAAGATAAGAGCCAAAGAACACGGGATTCGAGAGGGTGCCAGAAACTCCTTTCTCCAGGTAAAGACCCCAGAAATGGAATACCTCAAACTTTTGGAGAAACGCCGCTCCCGCGCTAATAAGCCCAACAAATGCCGCCGTTCGGAACAACAGCATCCATTCCGCGCGCTCGCGAAACACGGAAGAAAGAATGAGAAAAAGCGCAAGGAGGTGGAGAAAAAGCATCGTTCCTTGGGGCCAGAAAAAGTCGCCAAAAAAGCTGCGGAAGAAATTGAATCCTGCGGCTCCAGCTGCCAGCTGAATTACCCCAAAAACAGCGAGAACCCCCAGAAGAGGCGTACAACGAGGAAGATTGCCGGGGTTTTTGAGCAAGAGGAGAAGGTACAAAAAGAAAAGAATCTCTATCATCACCCGCAAAAAAAGGGCCTTGGGGTATTCAGAAAACGAAATACCGAAAGGCCCCACGAGCAAAGGCGTAAAGAGAACGAGCACAACCCCGATTTTCAGCTGAGTACGGAGGAAGCTTTCCAAATTCATGCTCCGCATTATACCCAACATTACATTCCCCTTGTCTGTAAACTAGTGGCAAATGGAATGCTCTTTTCCTTTACGGCTTTCACAAGCGCGTCTCGAAGCTCAAAAGAAGGAACATATTCTTCATTGGGCAGAGGACCCTTGCCCCAGCGCTGGTCTTGAAAGATTACCCCTTGGAATTCCCTTGGGCCCGCATATCTTGGAATGATATGAAAATGGAGATGGGGTATCTCGTTTCCGAACGAAAAATAATTGAACTTGTCTGGAAAAAAGAGCTGCTTAAGCGCGCTCTTCATCCTTTCCAGAATATCAAAAAACTCCTCTCGTTCCTGCGGCGTTGTATCTAAAAGGTCTTCTGTGTGACGCTTGAGCATAAGAAGAAATCTGCCCAGATACCGCTGGTCTGGATTAAGAGCCGCCTTCCAGTATTGAAACTCCCCTATCTGCCACTCGCTCCATTTATTTTCTTCTTTGCACATCTCGCATTCCATACCCTACCAAAAATTATAACTTTCTATACGTATTCTCCGACCTTCGCTCAAGCGCAAGAATCGTAATGCTCTTGCTCTTTTGCCGAAAGATTATTCTCAAGTCGCCTTTTCGCACCCGGAAAATATCCTCCCGATCTTTCAGTTTCTTGAGGTCAAGACCTGCAAGATTTCCGCTTTTAACCTTAAAAAGAAGCTCTCTCATCTGTCTGCGCTCTTTTGGACTCAATCTCTTAAGGGCTTTTGAGATTTTATCCATAAAACCTTACCCTAAAGACGCGAAAGAAGCTCGCTAATACTCACTCCTCCCCTCTTTACCTTCGTAAAGTCAATAACGGTTTCCCAATTCTCGTCTTGGAACGGAGCTATCATGCGAAACAAGGGCTTTGAACGCCTCACCACAACATAGTCGGTTCCCTTGCCGACGTCTCGCACGTATTTATCCATATTTTCACGAAGCTCCTTTAAACCAACAATCTTTGCCATATATCTTAAGTTTATCTAAAGATAATCTTTTGTCAAGGTGTTCAAGGGCTTCCCATATTTTCTTGCTTAATGCGTCCCTTCCAAATATGCCAGCATTGTACCATATAAAGAAAACCCTCGGACACTATCTGTATCCAAAGATCTCTTCTTCCTTTATGTAGAGATTTTGTGCATCAAAGAGCGTGCCTTGGTTAATATAACAGCACAAATGGAAGCTCCGGGGTTAGCCGGAGCTTACAACTTTGCGTATCGTGCGAATCTCGGAGAAAGGAATCTCCTGCTTAATACGACACGAATTACCAAGGGGCCTATTCCCAGATTTCTGGGGTTTGGCCCGAATCATCCGCACGCATACTCGGCCGAAATCCTTTTTGGTGAGCGTACCCTTTACGAGCTCACCTGATTCAAGGACAACCTCCACACCTTCACCAATAATGAGGCCGCGCCTTGTCAACCACCATCGAAACCGATTCACAGATACCTCCTAAAATAGCTGTAATACTGTAAGCGATTATACCCCCGAAAAACGCTCTCGTCAAGCGATGCGTAATGGTTCAATACCTTTGCAACACCTGCCAAAAAATGCACCCCGTATAACAGCGAAGCTGTATACGGGGCCGCCCTTCGGTAAAACTCAGGCCCTTCGGCCTCCTTGGCGATTCTTTGGTTGGACTTAGTAGAAACTAAGTTATTGGGCCATCGCGGCTGCGCAAGCAGGAATTTGCGAGAGTTGCTGCAATGTTTGCTGGTATTGCTGAACAGCGCCTTGCACTTGTGTCGTTACCACCGATTCTATAGTTGCCTCACATTCTGCTTCCGCTTTCGCTGGAAAGCTTACCATAAGCGTATATACCAAAACAGCTATCGCTATGACCAAAACTGCAATGATAATATTCTTTATATCTTTCATGGGTAGATTTTTTTATACCTCGCTTCTATTAACGAGGGGTTTATATCGTTAAGGTTGACCTTTATGTTTTTATTTTACCCCTAAACCAGAAGATATATCAAGATGAACAATAACTATTTGTATTATACGCGCAAAATTTGCATAGATTGCACGCTAGATTCAGAGAAAAGCGTTTACCTGTTTATTCCGATAAACGGACTTGCTTCTCCCCAGTACATTGGAACTTTTCCATCCCATTTTTCTATCCATCGGAGCTCCACCACTTGGGGATTTTGCATTAGGGCCTGGGCTTCAATCCTGATGGCCTCTGCTTTCCCACGGGCATCTGCTATCCTTTGATCTGCTTCAATCCTTATTCTTTCCAAATCCCTATCCGCTTTAAGCTTTAGCTGTTCTGCCGTAACCTTGGCCTCAATTGCCTCATTAAACGCTTTGGAAAACTCAAATTCAATAATGTTGAATTCATCAACCACAATGGAGCGTTCCAATAATCTTATGGTGAGATTCGCTTTAATCTGTTCCTTGACTTCTTCTCTCCTTATAATCAATTCCTCTGCTGTAAATTTTGCAGATTCCGCTTTAACCGCCTCTTGAATAGAAGGAGCGATAATTCTGATGTTGTAGTTCTTTCCTACTTCTTGCCAGATTTTATTCACTTCATCTGGATTAAGATGGTAGTTTAAGGCAATTCTAGAAGTCACTATCTGCAAATCCTTGGAGGCAGCGCTAGCCGGAATTTCATCCTTCTGGATTTTCACATCCATTTTCACCACTTTCTGTACAAAAGGTATTTTGAAATAAAGCCCCTCCCCCAAAACTTTATCCTGGACTTCCCCAAATTGAAGCAGTATTCCTCTTTCTCCTGCCCCCACTGTCCCGAAACTACTCAAGATAAGGAT
>JAHIUP010000070.1 GCA_018816925.1 Patescibacteria group bacterium | reverse complement strand
GGACCATTGTAGAAGTACATCATGACGAGAAGGGTATTGTGTGGCCCGCCTCCGTCGCACCCTTTCAGGCGCATCTTCTTTCCCTGCCGGGAGCGGAAAAGGAAGGAGAGAAGGCGTATGCCGCTCTCCTTGGAGGAGGAGTGGAGGTGTTGTTTGACGATCGGCAGGATGCCACACCGGGGGAGAAATTTGCGGATGCAGACCTTCTTGGTATTCCTCTCCGTGTACTCGTGAGCGAGAAGACGGCGAAAGCGAAGAAGGTAGAGGTGAAGGCGCGGGGCGAGGAAAGTTCCAAACTCATGGAAATAGATAGGATAAGAACGCTTTTGTAATTTATGATACGCCCTTTTAACAAACTTCTTTCCTATCTTGGGCAAGACATCGCCATTGATTTGGGTACGGCAAACTCCTTGGTGTACGTGCGGGGCAGAGGAATTGTTATTCAGGAGCCATCGGTGGTAGCCGTGAATCAAAAGACGGGGCAGGTGCTCGCAATCGGGAGGGAGGCAAAGAAAATGGTAGGGCGCACGCCCGCCCACATTGTTGCCACAAGGCCCCTTGTGAAGGGGGTGATTTCCGATTTTGAAATTACCGAGGAGATGCTCAAGTATTTTATTGAGCAGGTACAGCATCGGCGCTTCACGGCGAGCCTGGGTCCCCGGGTGATAGTAGGCATTCCTTTCGGGGTCACGGAGGTGGAGAAGAGGGCCGTGCGTGATGCCACAAAGTCCGCAGGCGCTCGTGAGGTCTTCCTCATAGAGGAACCCATGGCGGCTGCCATTGGAGCTCGTCTCTCCGTGCAGGAAGCTGGTGGGAACTTCGTAGTGGATATTGGAGGAGGAACAACCGAGGTAGCCATTATCTCGCTTGGAGGTATCGTGCTCGCAAAGTCCCTGCGCATCGCGGGAGACCGCCTCAACGAGGATATCGTGGCGTTTGCCCAGGAAGAGTACAAAATTGCGATAGGAGAACGTACCGCAGAGGCCATCAAGATAGGGATAGGGTCTGCTTACCCTACCAAGGAGAAAAAAGAGATGCCTTTGCGGGGCAGGAACATTGTGACAGGGCTTCCCGAGGAGATTTCCGTGACGGGAGAGGATATCCGTAAGGCAATGGAGAAGTCCGTGCGTCAGATTGTAAACGAGATCAAGGCGGCGGTAGAAGAGACCCCTCCAGAGCTCTTAGCTGACGTCATGGCAAACGGCATTTATTTGACAGGGGGTGGAGGGCTTCTCAAGCACCTTGATACTCTTATTGCAAGGGAGACCAAGATTCCCACCAAGCTCGTGGAAGATCCGCTCACCGCTATGGTGCGAGGCGCGGGACTCGTGCTGGAGAACCTCGATGAACTTCAGGAGGTGCTAGTGGAGACCGAGAATCTTGAGCCGCCCAGATAGCTATGATATCCAAGGAACAGGTACAGCATATTGCCCAGTTAGCGCGCATCAAGCTTCAGGGAAAGGAGGTTGAGTGTTTCCAGGTAGAGTTTGCCCAGATATTGGAGTATTTTGAAGTACTCGGCAAGCTGGATGTTTCGCAGGTGCAGCCCATGACGCACACGAGCGCCAAAGAGAACTCCTGGAGAGAAGATATAGGGGAACCCTTCTCTTCTGAGCTCCGGAAAAAGATGTTTAGCCAGTTTTCCTCGTCTGCAGACAATTTCCTCAAGGTGCCACGAGTGTTTTCTCATGAGTGATATCAAGGAACTCACCTTGCAACAGATTCGCGCTGGACTGCAGGAAGGACAGTTTTCCGCAACGGAGCTCGCGGAGAGCTCGCTTGCCGCAATAGAGCGGCAAGAGCCTAAGCTGCATGCCTTTCTTGAAGTCACCCCAGAGCTTGCCTTGCGGCTTGCAAAGAATGTAGATGACAAAAAGGCGCGTGGGGAAATACTTCCGCCCTTGGCAGGTGTGTCCTGTGGCGTGAAGGATTCCATTCTTGTGGAAGGGGTCCCGTGTACGGCAGGGTCCCGCATGCTTGAGGGATATCTTGCGCCAGAAGACGCTACGGCCGTGGCTAATCTCAAGAAGGCAGGGGCTATTCTCGTGGGCAAGACGAATCTGGATGAGTTTTCTATGGGGGCCTCCACGGAGAACTCCGCGTTCGGTCCAAGTCGCAACCCCCACGATACAGAAAAGGTGCCGGGAGGAAGTTCAGGGGGTTCGGCAGTTGCCGTGGCCTCGGGGGAGTGCGTGCTTTCCCTGGGAGCCGATACCGGGGGTTCCATACGTCAGCCCGCCGCCTTCTGCGGGGTGGTGGGACTCAAGCCCACGTACGGAAGCGTGTCTCGCTATGGCCTCATCGCCCTGGCGTCTTCCCTTGACCAGATAGGTCCCTTGGCGCGTACGGTAGAGGATGCGGAGGAGCTGTTCCTGGCGATTGCGGGAAAAGACGAACGCGATGCAACCTCTGTGGATTTCGTCGCGCAGAATCGGGATAGGGAGGGAGGCCTGAAGGGATTGCGGGTGGGAGTGCCAGCGGAATACTTCGGGGAAGGCCTGGACAAGGAGGTGGAGCAGGCGGTGCGAAGTGCTTTAGAACATATGGAAAAGAATGGGGCAAAGCTCGTGGAAGTGCATCTTCCTCATACCCCCTACGCGCTCGCCGCCTATTATGTTATTAATATGTCAGAGGCCTCGGCGAACCTTGCGAGATACGACGGCCTTAGGTATGGGAAAGGAAAAAAAGGAAGGACGTTAGAGGAGGGGTATTTGGAGAGCAGGGGAGAGGGTCTGGGAGAGGAGGTGAAGAGGCGTATCATGCTGGGAACGTACGCTCTTTCCGCGGGATACCATGACGCCTACTATCTAAAAGCCCAGAAGATTCGCACCCTGCTTTCCCAGGATTTCGCCAAGGCGTTTGAGAAGGCGGACGTGCTGTGCGGGCCCGTGTCTCCTTTCCTGCCCTTTGCCTTTGGGGAACGCACGAAGAGTCCTTTGGAGATGTATATTGTGGATGTGTACACCGTGCCCGTGAATCTTGCGGGCCTGCCAGCCATTTCTCTTCCAGTGGGGATGTCAGGTACCGGGCTTCCCGTTGGCATGCAGGCAATAGCGCCTCCATTCCGTGAGGATCTCCTGTTCTCTGTAGGCAGGGCAATAGAAAATAGCTAATATTCTTTTTTTATGCGAGAGCTTTTCCTCGAACTTTCACGGAGAATCAATGGGCCTGAAATTCAAGCATACCTGTGGCCGTGGCAGCTTGTTTTAGGGAGCATTGGTATTCTCCTCGTGGCAGCATACATTATTTTGTTTATGAAGAGCTCATGGTTTCAGGTCGCTTTTGGAGCCGACTGGAGGGAGTTCCTTACGTTCCGGGCATTCGGATTGAGGCCGCGTCAACGTCTCTGGAAAAAGATTCGCAAGCGCCTGGAGACGGAGAAAGAAGGAGAGAGGAGGCGCGCGGTTGAGGAAGCGCACCACATGCTCAAAGAAATCCTTTCTCGCATGGGTATTGCGGGGGGCACGGTGGCTGAACGACTCAAGAACGCGGATCCCTTTGTGTTTATTCACAAGGAGGCGCTCTTGGGAGTGCAGGGAGCCGTGGAGAATATACTCCAGAGTTCCGATACCGGTCTTTCGCAAGAAGAGGCAGAACGCATCATCCGCGCCTACGAGCAGGTGCTCGCTGACCTTGATGTCGTGTGAAAATTCTGCTAGAATGGTTGCGCGGGGTAGTGTAACAGTAGCATACAAGGCTCATAACCTTGCGATGCCGGTGCAACTCCGGCCCCCGCAACAACATACTTGCCGGCGTAGCTCAGCGGCTAGAGCAGGATCTTCATAAGGTCAAGGTCGGAGGTTCGACCCCTCCCGTCGGCACAGAGTACATATGATATGTGGGCCCGTGGAGAAGCGGAGTTCTCGTCTCCTTGTCACGGAGAAGGTCGCGGGTTCGAATCCCGTCGGGCCCGCCACGAGAAGGTATTTCTTTAGTTTTGAGGGAGGGGTCGGATAGCGGTTTATTCCGCCTGTTTTGAAAACAGGTGTCCGCAAGGACTCGTGGGTTCGAATCCCACCCCCTCCGCAGCGAACGAAGTGAGCGAGGACGGGGGTGGGATGTAAGCGCAGCGACCGGGCTCCCACCCCCTCCGCAGCGAACGAAGTGTTCTTTCGCACCTTTCAGCTGTACTAGGAAGAGAAAAGGAGGGATGGTGACTAGAGGAACGCAAGAGAATCAGACGGCCTTGGAGGTCCTGGAGGAGGTTAGAGCAGCATTGGGAAGTGCACAGGAGCTTGTGAGGAAACTACTACCCCAGCTTAGAAATATCCACGACGAGAGCAGGCAGGGTTTCAACCTCATAAAAGCCCACTCGCCCATCGAGGGCCTCGGGACTAACCTGAACATAACCCAGCGGTTTTTTGGGCTTAGGGTAGATGTGACAAGCGATGACCCTTCCTATCCATTTATTAAGGCATGGCAGTCAGTGCTTCGGTTGCAAGATTTGGTGAGGTGTCTTGAGGTATTCGCACAGGAGACAAAGTAGAAGGGAATCTTTTCGTGCTAGGTTTTATCTAGCTGTAGATAAAAGCTTTTGCGCAGAGGCCGCTG
>JAHIUP010000010.1 GCA_018816925.1 Patescibacteria group bacterium | reverse complement strand
GCAGAAGAGTTCAACAGTATCTGCAGGTACTTCACATCCGCGTTAGAGTTCCCTTGAGAGAGATTCTGCGCAAAGGTGAACCCTGAAGGAATCCCAGAGATTGCCCCTGTGGTTCCTGTGTCTCCCGTTCCCGAAGTGGCCTCGCCATGAAGAGCTCCACTTACATTGCTTATGGTGGCAGAGTCAGCTCCAAACGAGCTTAGAAGATCCAAAATGGACTGAATCTGTGCGTCTGTCAGAGCCGCCTGTGCCGTTCCTGCGGGAACAGCAATCCCCACTGCAAGTACTGCAATGGTTGTTGCGAGAAAGAATTTCTTAATCTTGCTACTCATTGTCTTTGTTGAATGAATTTATGACCTTGGTATTCCCAGAAGAGCATCGTCTCGCTTGTCGACCAATGAGACGAAAGAATGTGCTTTCCAGGGATTTTGTGTTTCGACCTTTGGACGAAACTGTATGGAATCTATCTCATGCTCCGCCACGAGGGCGGAAACGACCTTTGTTATTATTTCTGTTTCTTTCCAATATCATTAATATTACGCCCCAAGCTCCAGGAGAAGTTGGAGTGCTTTCTCGTAGTCCTGCTCTTCCGCTGCCTGCTCTATCTGCCCAAGCAAGGCCTCTTGGTCTTCCGAAAGCGTGCTCTGCCCCGCATCTGCAAGCTCTCGTTCTACGAGCTTCCGTATCGCCTCCTCCCATTTACTGACTCCCTCACTCTCTTCGTCTGCAATAGCGGCGCCAAGAATCTGCTCTACGGCCGTCCGTTCCTGCCCCAGTTGAACCAGTTTCTCTTTTACCTGTACCTGGAGCGCTTTCCTGGGCTCTGCCTCCGCTAACTTATTCAAATCCTCGGAGGCGGCTACCACGCTTTCCTGGAACTCCCGAATGGCAGGTTCAAGATTCTCTACCTTGTTGCTCTCCGCTATCTGGCGCAGGTCCTGAAGCCGGAATGAGGCCAAGTCCAAGTTCGCAAGGGCGGGGTCTCTCACCACCATCTGGTACTGTGCCCGTTCCATAAGAGACCTCATGGCGTATAAGGTGTCTCCTGGCATGCTCTTTTGGGCGGATTGTACCAATATACCCCCAAAAACCAGGACCGCCAAGACCGGCATCACAAAGGCGGGCCTTCCGCAATAATACCTCAAAACCCCCAAAACCGCAAGGGGGGAGATGAGGCGCCCTTGAGAGGGCTCCTCCTTGAATATTCGAGCCCTAGTAAGCATAACCCAGTCCTGCCTGGGTTTTATGCGCTTGAGAAGGGAAAGTTTTTGGGCTAATTCTTGGTCTTCCATGTAAAACGAGAGAGATTTATGCCCATTGAGATGATGTCGTAAAACCAGCCCACTTTGTTACAGGACCTCTGCTTCTTTAAGCTGGGGCAGTGCCTCGGGCACGTATTCCTTCAAACGTCTAAGGCCTCTGTGAATGCCTACGCGTACAGCTTCCTCTGATTTACCGGTAAGCTGGCAAATCTCCGGGATGCTAAGGTCATCTAAATAGCGCCAGATAAGAAGGTTCTGGTAGTCCTCGGGGATCTCCAGGATGGCAATACGAATCTGGTCTATCTCCAAGCGTGTCCCAGCCATTTCGTCCGGCCCTTCTCCAAAGTCCACAAACTCAATGGCTGTCTGTTCAAGAGAAAGGAACTGCATTTTCTCCCCTTTCCGGTAGTGGTCCGCAATCACATTCCTGGCAAGCTGATACAAAAACGCCCGCATATTCACTATTCTGCCTGATTCATGGGTTCCAGGGGACTTATACGCCTGCCAGCCCCTCAAAAATACGTCAGAACAGAGGTCCTGGGCAATATCTGGAGAGCCGGTTTTAAGGTACACAAAGCGGTAGATATGCTCTACGTACTCATCGTATATTTTGCTGAAGTATTCCCTTGCTTCATCCATAAAAGGTAGGACATCTTCTATTTTTAGTAGGACAGACATTATGTCCCACTAGGACATTCTTGCAGAAATGATATGTCCTAGTTTTATCCACAGATTTTCCCCTGTTCGCTTTTTTGCCTTGGCCTGGCTAAGGCAACGTCCTTTTCAGTTTATAAGAAACCGCGTTCCACTCCCCTACCCGCTCAATAAAGCTATTCTTAAGAAGGTCGTCCAAATCCCTCCGGAGCGTACGCTTCGTAACATCAGGAAGAATCTTCTGGATCTCCCAGACCTGGGCTCGCTCTTTGTAGGCGAGGAGTTCCAGAATCTTCCTCTCGCGCTCCGTAAGCACAGCAGGAGCGGCCTCCGCGGTCTGCGCCACGGGCTCGGGCTCTGCCCTGTCATCCGACAGGGTGATTGGTTCAGGCACTGCGCTTTCCTGCAAGAGTCCCTCCAGCAACCCCCGTATCTTCCCATACTCCTCTTCCAGGAGTAGAAAATTATCCCTGTTAATCCAGTTGTTATCCTTTGCCTGCCTAAAGTACCGAGCCAAAGAATCCAGCTCCTGCATGGTGCGGGGAGCTATCTCCTGCTTCTGCTCCAGCGTAATGGGGTTCTCTTCCGCAATAACCACAAGATCCGTCAGGACCCTGTTCGCCGAGCCCTTAATGCATGCAGCCAAAATGCTCCCTTCTTCTGGCAGGATGTTTGCTACCCGATGAGTAGAAAAGGCGAGCGCGACAAAAAAATCCCTATCCATAGTCCTTTACTATACCAGACCCCCAGCACCCCAGTCAAAGTATTGACAAGTAGCTATTTTGGGTATATAATATAAGGGTACTATTCATTCGGAAAGGATTCAGAAAGGAGCACTTTTTATGGCTAAGGTTATAGGGAATTATAGAGGATTATACTTTGCCTTCTTCTGGCAAAACAGCCAGGGAAGAAGAATCGGAAAGGGAGGATTTAAACCTGCAATAGTGCAAACAAGAAAGGAGCAATGTGGGCAAAGGAAAATCGGAAGCCCTACTCACTCTTGATTCAAGGGGCCTTCTCCGCATCCCAGAACGCCTTTTTTCCAGAGCCAACGGTTCCAACGAGCTCAAACTCTACTGTGTGAAAGGAGAAAGCGGGAAATCCTGCCTCAAAATTGTTTCCAGTAGACACCCCTTCGCGCAAAACCTCAAAGAGAGTAAAACTGCCTCCCCTGATTCTTTGGGGCGCATACGCATCCCCAAGGAATTGATTGCACAGGCGGAACTCTATTGCGGAGGAAAGGTGCTTGTGACGGGCGGTAGCCACCTCGAGGTCTGGCATCCTGCCAACTACGACCTTGAGTGGAAAGCAGTCCTTGAGGCCGCTGGAATTGAGGCAACGCCCTGACCCTATGTGTGAAGCCGGGCTTCACACATATCCCCTGGTCCGAAAACCCCCATACCATTGGGGGTTTTCCATTCTAAGGTCGGGTGAAACCGGGAATCACCCAACCTAAATAAAACTTGGCTAAACCAAGTTTTCCACCATTGACGGGCATTGGTAAAAACCCTAAACTAATAGAATTCCAAAAGGAGGTGCACCTTGACTTGAAGACAAAGGGGAGGTTCTTTGGGATCTTGGGCCTAGGGTTAAAAAATAAATCCAGTAAAAGGAGAGTTTATTTTGGAAACTCCAAAGGATCCGGATAAGTGGGGTGAAAGAAAGGTAG
>JAHIUP010000069.1 GCA_018816925.1 Patescibacteria group bacterium | reverse complement strand
TATCCTTGTAGTTCGCATACGCCCAATAGAACTCCAATATGGTAAAGTCCGGGTTATGGCTCCGGTCTACTCCCTCGTTCCGAAACACCCTCCCTATCTCATACACCTTCTCCAAGCCCCCCACGAGAAGACGCTTAAGATAGAGTTCTGGGGCAATGCGGAGATACATTTGCATATCAAAGGCGTTCAGGCGAGTGGTGAAGGGTTTGGCTTCCGCTCCCCCATATAAGGGCTGTAAAACAGGGGTCTCCACCTCCAAGAAACCATGCGCATCAAGAAAGGAACGGGTCTCCTTGAGGATTGCGGCTCGCACCTCGAACTTCCTCCTTGTCTCCTCGTTGAACAAAAGATCTAAGGAACGCTTCCGGTAACGCTCTTCCACGTCCTGAAGGCCGTGCCATTTCTCGGGCAGAGGAAGAAGGGCCTTGGCGAGCATCTTGAAGTCCGCAACCTCCAAGGTCTTCTCTCCTTTCTTTGTCTTAAATAAAATGCCCCTGACCTCCACAAAATCTCCCACATCAAAGGCGTTAAGGAAAAACTCATACTGCTTCTCCCCTACCCGGTCTTTCTTGAGGTAGGCCTGGAACCTGCCCGTGCCATCCTCTAAATGAAAGAAGGTAGAGCCCCCGTGCTCCCTCACGGCTCGAATTCTTCCCGCGAGAACCAGCTCTTTTTCGCTCTTGGCAAACGCGGTAAACTTCGCCTCCGCCTCTTTTACGGTGTGAGTACGTTTCACCTTCATGGGATATGCAAAAAATCCTGCCGCTTTCACGGCTTCAAGCTTGCGCAGACGCGCCTTCCGTATTTCTTCTAGGGAAGCCATATTCTCAAATTGTAGGGTATTTTGCGAAGCAGGTCAAAAGAAACCTCCGTACCTTCTCAAACAGAGAGTATGGGTCTTGCACCGCGAAGAGTGCTGGGACTGTCCCTGCTACGCGAGAATTAAGCAATATCACCAATCTTGAACGCGGCCTTACCCCCTGGAGTATTGGCCTCTACGGTATCCCCTTTGTTCTTCCCGAGAAGAACCGTACCTAGAGGAGATTCAGCTGAAACCTTTCCCTGAAGGGGGTCTGCCTCCTGGGAACCCGTAATCGTTATGGTAAACGTGTCTCCTGCGGTCTCCAAGGTGACTTGAGAACCAATCTGCACCGTGCCGGTCCCCTTTTTCTCTTCTACGACCTCGGCCCTAGAAAGCGTCTCCTCGAGTTCCGCAATCCTACGCTCAATTATTTCCTGCTCTTCTTTTGCATCCGAGTAGTCAAAGTTCTCGCTCAAGTCACCCTGGGCCGCGGCTGCCCGCAAACGTTCAGATACCTCTCTCCTGCGCACCTCTTTGAGATTCTGCAGTTCCTTCTGAAGTTTCTCTACCCCTTCTTTTGTGATGTAATTTGCCATAAAGCTATCTATTAAAATACCACTGAAATACGTCCCTGACAATTGGAAGAGTTGACGCCTGGTCCGCCTTCGCGTCTTCCACAAGCGCCACGAGCACAATCTCGGGATTCTCGTAGGGAGCGAAGGCAACCGTCCAACTATAGAGAAAGTCCTGCCCCTGCCAATCCTTCCTTCCCGTCTGGGCCGTACCGGTCTTTGCCGCCACGGCAACGGGCAAAGAGTTAAGAAATCCGGTGGCGGAACCCGCAGTCACTGTCTGGCGCATGCCCTCGCGCACGACACGGAGATTCTCCTGACTCACGGGAAGCTCCAGGAGAACTCGGGGCTGGAATTCCTCAAGCACCCTCTGACGCTCATCTACTATCTGCCGCACTACCTGTGGCGCGTAGAGTGTTCCTCCATTCGCGAAAGCGACAAACGCGGAGGCCACCTGCAAAGGCGGAACGGCGAAAGGACCTTGTCCTATGGAAAGATGATACGTGTCTCCCAGCCGCCAGTTCTCGTCTAAAATGGGCAGTACGCCGTTCCCTTCCGCGGGCAGGTCAATAGAGGTTTTCTTGCCCCACCCAAAAAGCTCCAAAAAGGAAAGGAGGCGAGTAGGACCAAGGGGTATAAGGTCGTAGTCGGGATGGCCCCCTCCTATGATATAGAAAAATGGGTTCACGGACTGCGCAATGGCTTTGCGCACGTTCGCGCTCCCGTGGTAGGTCCAGTCCCGAAAGCACTGCTCCTCTTGAGTATATTGATGGGGCACGCACAGTTCAAGGGGCGTGGTGAGCACGGTGTCTTCTCGAATCACTCCTTCTTCAAGGGCCGCGAGCGCCACAAGTGGTTTTATGGCAGAACCCGTAGGGTATCCGTTTCCGGAAAGCGCCCGATTGAACATAGGATGATTCTCATCAGAAGAGAGCACTCTCCATTCCTCCTCTTCTATACCTCCAGAGAAGAGATTCGGGTCAAATGCGGGAAAACTCACAAGCGCGAGTACTCCTCCGGTTTGAGGGTCCAGGGCAACCACGGCTCCTTTACTCGTTCCCGTCGCCTCCAAACTTCTCTGGAGGGCTTGTGCCGCCTGCCGCTGAAGGTCGGCGTCTGCCCAAAGCACTACGCTTTTCCCGAGCTCCGATTCAACAGTACCCTTCTCTCCAATGGCTCTTCCGTGAGCGTCCCGCTCCACCAGCAGCATGCCGGGCTCCCCCCGAAGATACCTCTCATAGGAGAGCTCTACACCCATCTTTCCCACATTCTCCCCCACAAAATAATCCTCCCGCCCCGTCAACTCCTCCGGAGAGATATTCGCGGTGTATCCTAAAAGATGAGCAAACACGGAACCGTCCTTGTAGCGCCTCACCGTATTCTGGCTGATTTCGCATCCTGGGATATCTTCTCGTTTCGTTTCCCATAAAAGAATCTCTTCGTAGGAAAGGTTCTTTTGTATAACCACGACTGCTTGCGTGCCCTCCTCAAAACGCTCCCGCACATCTGAAAACTCGAGCTCTCCACTTAATGAAGCAAGTTGGGTGAATATTGCTTGTCTTCCTTCTTGGTCTTGAGGCGCATCCCGCTTGTCGCAGAGAAGGTCAAAGGAGGCCTCATTCGATACCAGCTGTTCCCCGTAGGCATCGTACACTACGCCGCGCTCGGGAAACTCCGGTATACTCCGGATTGCGTTGTCTTGCGCTGCCTCTGCCAATGAGCCCCCCTCTCCAATCTGAAGAAGGGCTACCTTAAACAGGAAAAGTCCCGCCACAAGAAGGAAGACACCATACAGTCCAAGGAGGAAAGTACGCGAGAGAGGAACCTCAAGCTGCTGCTCTCGGAGACCCTCTGCCTCTCGCTCCTGAGCGAGCTTATCCAAAAATACCTCCTGGGGCTCAAGCTCCGGAAAGCTCCTAAGTACCCTGCGAGAAAATTCTTTTCTAAAAGGCGGGAAATCGAACATAATACGCCTTTGCTATTTTTACAAGAAGCACCAGGGCCACGAGGATACTTACTCCTTGTCCAAGGAAATGCGAAGAGTAGGCGTCCCAGAGAAACCCTGCCAGCAGTGCCCCCCACAAAGTGAGAGAGGATTGCGGGCGCTCCACGAAAGCCGCCAGGAAGACGAAGAGGAACAGTATATTCGGAATGAAACCTGCCACGGGAAAACGAGGAAGAAAACT
This sequence comes from Patescibacteria group bacterium, assembly GCA_018816925.1. GTDB lineage: Bacteria > Patescibacteriota > Minisyncoccia > Minisyncoccales > UBA10102 > JAHIUP01. The sequence goes on along the minus strand of JAHIUP010000069.1, from coordinate 8,182 downwards.
TACCTGGAGCGCGACAAGCACAAGGAAGGAAAAAAGGAAAAGAAGAGCCCTCATTGATTCAAGAGTACAAATATGAAAATATCTTTTTGCAGAGAAAAGAAGGACTCCACTTCTGCCTGTTGGAACGCCTCCACATCGCTCCTCTCAACCCTTCCAACTCTGCCGATAAGTAGATTCTCGGGAAAGGCGCCACCGAGGACGCTCGTCGAGACAATACTTCCCTCGCTAAGCTCTGCCTCGCCTGGCACGAGCTCAAGGGAAAGACGACCCCCTCCCATGCCCTTGAGGACTCCTGAAACACCAACCACCGCGATGTTCACATTCACCGCGCTCTCTCTATGAGAAAGAAGGCGCACGCGAAGGAATCTCCCCGTCTGTTCTTCTACGCGCCCCACTACCACTCCTTCCGCCGTAACCACCGGGGCCTCCTCGGGAACAAGCCCTGAACCCGCTCCCAACTCCACAAGAAGAATCTCTTCTCCTATGGCCTTCCCAAACACGCTCCCTCCCACAAGCTTCCATTCCCGCTCACTCTGCAGCGAGAGAGCTTCTCTAAGTTCTTCGTTCTCACGCGCCGCGCTCTGAAGTTCCACCACGCTCCTCTGCAAAGAGAGGTTTTCTTCCCGGAGACGCGTTGCCTCTTCCCGAAGCTCGCCCGCTCCCAGCCCGAAGCGTCCGGTTGTTTCCCAAAACAAAGCGTGAACCGGAGAAAAAACCCGATACACACTGCTTCGCACTCCGGGTACGAGATTGAGCGCGAAGAAAAATACAAGCAAACCAAAAAGGAGAGATATGGAGTTGCGGCGCATATAATTTCTACTCTTTTATCAGAATAGAAGATAATGTCTTTAAACACAAGGACGATTTGCGCCGCCCAAGAGTTAGACAAGCCCGCTCATTTACAATGAGCGGGAACTTTGGAAAGTGTTAGACATCGGATATCTAACATGTTTTCTACTAATTGAGAGGCAGTACATTCACTATGCTCACTATGGTGGGGTCTACCTACTCTCGCCCCGAAGGACTACCATCGGCCTTGACGTATTTCACTTCTCTGTTCGGAATGGGAAGAGGTGGGACAACGCCAGTATAGACCCCACCATAATGCTCAATTAGCGTGGGGGTGAAGAATGCGAAGAGGCGGGACAACGCCAACAAAGGCCCCACCGGTATCCATGAAACGAAACAGCGACATACATTGCCAGCGCTCCAAATCGTGCAACGACCGTTAGTACTCCTCGGCTCAACGCGTCACCGCGCTTCCACCTGGAGCCTATCAACCTCGTGTTCTCCGAGGGGTCTTTGAGGCCTAATCTTGGGTTGGGCTTCGCACTTAGATGCTTTCAGCGCTTATCCCGCACCAACGTAGCTACCCAGCGATGCCCCTGGCGGGACAACTGGTACACCAGAGGTTGGCTCATTCCGGTCCTCTCGTCAAGTTTCCCCCGCATTTCTGCGGGCTCAGACTATATCTTCACCCGTCACAAAGTTTGACGGGGCCGACGTATTATATGGGGTTTAAACACCCATATAAGCAATGCAGATCCTGCATTGACAAGTCGTTACGGGGCGAAACACTCAAAGCGTTGAGTGCTCGCTTCCCACGGTATTGCCTTATCTCTTCTTACGGTCCTCAAGTAAATTGTACCACAAGAGGCAAGGACCGCCAACCCTTGTAGTCACTGCGACCGAATAAGAGATGAAGGTTTCACCGTTATTAGTCGGATTGTCATCACGGATTACTCCGTGAAGTAGCAATTTCTTACTAGGAACAACTCCCCTCAAGCCTCTGCGCCTGCGGTAGATAGAGACCGACCTGGCTCACGCCGGTCTGAACCCAGCTCACGTACCACTTTAATTGGCGAACAGCCAACGTGTATTCTTCTTCCACGATTTCTCGTGGCACAGACTATACCTTCGTTCTTAGGATTTCAACTAAGAACTTCGACGTGTGATAGAGGGTTTTCCTCTATCTCGCGCTCGATCCAATCGAGCGAACGAAGTCGTTACGGGGTTATACGGCAATTTGTAGTACATCGACGGGATGAGATACGGATGCACAATCTCACAAAACCGTTTTGCTTCCTTACTCGGAATGTATAAACGGTAACCGTCTTGTACCCAATGAATTCGAGAGTCGAGAGAGAAATTCTTTCGGAGACATTCTCTCAAGATTTCGTGCTCCTTGCGCATGAACGATAACGTATTTAGAAATAATCCATAGGAATCATTTCTTCTCCCGCCATCATCCATAAACCATACAGCAAGCGCAAGTGGGGATTTTAAATCTTCAGCTATGTGCGCGGGAACCTTTTTTCTTCCTTCCCTCCCATAAAAATAGTCATAGAAGGGGCGGAAGAACGCACTCGCTTTCGTTTTGAATCTCCATTGCAGATAGTTCTTGCCGTATCGAGCGTCATGGAAACTTATAAGATGAGGTTTTGCTCCCACGTATTCTTTCAGCTCACGGTATTTCCACTGCACATACTCTTTTTGTGCACTGGTATGCCCGACTTCAAGTCGAACATTACCGTTCTTCATGGGCTGCAAATACCCATCACCTAAAAGTGTTCCAAAAACGATTTCCTCAACTCTCGAAGAAACCCTGCCCTGCCGTAAACTTCCCACGGTATCACCATAGCCCATGAGCTTATTATAGCTCGAGGGAACATTAGGCTCCACCGTTATGAGTCGAATTTTACAAGGGCTTGCTTGTCCGCTTACCCTTGGGACCTTCTTCAGCCCCAGGATGTGATGAGCCGACATCGAGGTGTCGAACAGGGCCGTAGATATGGACTCGCGGGCCCTACCAACCTGTTATCCCCGGGGTAGCTTTTGGCTGGTGATCTCCGCGCCTTCTACAACGACGCGTCGGTTCACTAAGCTCTGCTTTCGCAACTGCTCGGCATATCCGCCTCGCAGTAAAGCCGGCTTTTCCCTTTACAGGACCACTCCGATTTCCATCCGGAGCTAGCCGACCTTATAGACTTCTCCGTTACTCTTTAGGAGAAAAGCGCCCCACCTAAACTGCCCACCTCCCACTGTTTCCCGCCGAACGGCGAGATTAGGACTATCCTTCTGAAAGACGGGTATTTCACTGGCGGCTCCCTCCGGCCCAAAAGCCGAAGTTCAATGCCTCCCCGCTATGCTACGCATCCAGAAAAATAGACCAATAAGAAGCTACAGTAAAGCTCCCGGGGTCTTCTCGTCTAGCCGCAGGTAACCGGCATCTTTACCGGTACTGCATTTTCACCGGGCTGCTCCTGGAGACAGCCCCCAAGTCGTGACGCCTTTCATGCAGGCCTGAACTTACCAGGCAAGGGATTACGCTACTTTAACACGGTTATAGTTACCGCGGACGTTCACCGGGGCTTGACCCGCTGAGCATCCGCCAAAGGCGGATACCCGCAGGCTTGACACTCCGGCACTGGTCAGGCGTCAGCCCCTATACCTCCTCTTACGAGTTGAGCAGGGACCTGTGTTTTTGGTAAACAGTCGCTTGGGGAACAGTCGCTGCGGCCCACAAAAAGTGGGCAGGCCTTATCCCGAAGTTACGACCACTGTATTGCCGAGTTCCTTCAGGAGCTTTCACCCGTTCACCTTGGCACACTTACGCCAGTCCACCTGTGTCGGTTTGCAGTACGGATTCCCCCACTTTAACCCTACGAGCTTTTCTTGGCAGCTGGCTCATCCGAGTTCCCCCCGAAGGAGTTCCCCCGTACCCTGGCCCCGAACCTTGCGGAACGGCGCTCGAGCACGAGACAAGAATCCAATAACTCGCTCGGACTACTCAACTGCGTCACTCTTCAGAAAATGGAGGAAGGGCAGGAATATTAACCTGCTGTCCATCAGAGCATACCTTTCGGCATACCCCTAAGGACCGCCTAACCCTTGGCTGATTTCCATTGCCAAGGAAACCTTGGACTTTCGGTGGTCCGATATTTCATCGGGCTTGCGGTTACTCATGCCAACATTCTCACTCCCCACCGCTCCACCCCGCCTTCCAGCGGAACTTCAACGCAATGGGGACGCTCCCCTACCCTCTGCACCCAAAGGTGCAGGGCCTCGTCTTCGGTATCGAACTTGAGCCCCTGTAAATCTTCGGCGCAGGACTCCTTAGCTAGTCAGCTGTTACGCACTGCTTAGAGGATTGCTGCTTCTGAGCAAACCTCCTAGCTATCTCTGGAATCCCACTTCCTTACAATTTGCACTTAGCTCGATTTAGGGACCTTAGACTGAGATCTGGGCTGTTTCCCTTTTGAGCGTGGAGCTTAGCCCCCACGTTCTCACTGCCTCCCTCAAAAACCCGGCATTCGGAGTTTGGGAGAAATAGCTGGGGTTGCCCCCATACTATCCCTTCCAGTGCTCTACCTCCAGGTTCCGTTTGTCCCGACTAATCGGGACGGGAGACGCTGTGCCAAAACACATTTCGGGGAGAACCAGCTATTACCAGGCTCGATTAGCTTTTCACTCCTTACCACAGCTCATCCCAGGATATTGCACGATCCACGGGTTCGGGCCTCCCCCCGACTTTCGTCGGGGTTCACCCTGGCCATGGCAAGCTCGCCTGGCTTCGGGTCTCGAGCATCCAGCAAACGCGCTATTCACACTCGCTTTCGCTATGCCTCCGGGCCGGAAGCCCTTAGACAAGCTGAACACTCGAACTCGTTGGCTCATTCTGCAAAAGGCACGCCGTCACACCAGCGCTCCGCGCTGGAAGCACGAAATCCTAAATCCTAAGCACGAAACAAATTCTAAATTCAAAATTCTAATGCCAAAAACCTTTTGCGTTTTGAACATTTGAGTTTTGGTCATTGTTTCGGATTTCGAGATTCGAATTTCGAATTTCCAGTGCGAAGCACTGGCGCTCCGACTCCTTGTAGGCGTGATGGTTTCAGGTTCTATTTCACCGGGGTCACCCCCCTGCTTTTCACCTTTCCCTCACGGTACTGGTTCACTATCGGTGATATCAAGTATTTAGCCTTGGCCGGTTAGTCCGGCCTGCTTCCCACAAGGTTATCGTTCCTCGTGGTACTCAAGTGATGTAGCAAGGAGCACGTGAAGATTTTCAGATACGGGGCTATCACCCTCTTTGGCGCCCCTTTCCAGGGAGCTTCTCCTAACCAATTCACGTCTAAATGTTCTCCCTCCTTAACCGAGCACTCAATACTATTGAGTGCTCGGCTCCAGACACTACAACCTTACAACCCCAAACGCACACAAGTGTACATTTGGTTTAGGCTTCTCCCATTTCGCTCGCCGCTACTCAGGGAATCGCCACCGCATCCGAAGACACGGCAGTTTCGTTTTCTTTTCCTCCGCTTACTGAGATGTTTCACTTCAGCGGGTTCGCCACCCCGTGATAAACACGGGGCTCATTTTGCTTTCGCAAAATGGGGTTTCCCCATTCGGACATCCCCGGATCAAAGGTTGCTCGCCACCTCCCCGAGGCTTTTCGCAGGCACGCCACGTCCTTCATCGCCTTGATATCCCTAGGCATCCACCATCCGCCTCTAACCGCACGACAGGAGCAGCTGGCAATGTGTGCCGCTGTTTCTGTGTTGGTTCTTCCAACAATTAAATTATCAAAGTCCTCGCTTGAGCAACAGAAAACCGCTTTAGCTAAAGCGGTTCGGAACGCACAAAACCGTCGTGCATTCAGCCGCTTTGCGTCTGCAGAAAAGATTCTCTGTTCCTCATCGCATACGCAGTATACGGGAGCGCACAAAGAGTGTCAACCCCGTAAGGCAACTTCGTTGCTTTACGGGGTCAAGCATCCAAAAAACCCGCCAGGCAAGGAATGCCTGGCGGGCAAGAAACCCTGTCTAATCTCCCCTATCCTCGGAACCTTCGCTTTAGTCCTTGGAGGACTTCCGCTGCCACATCCTTTCCTCCCAGGCCGAAAGCAATGGCAAAGGCCAAGGCGGCCCCATAGCCCATCGCCTGGACAAAGGTCTCAATAAGCACACGGATAGGAAGGACCGCTATGTTCAGCTGGAGCAAGGCGGAGAAAATTGCAAACGTCCAGATGAACCACTTCACAACCCCTCCCGCAAGCGAGCCATATCCTGCCTGCATGCCTTCCACCGCGGCTCGCACAACCTTTTCTGCGATGTCCGCAATAATGGCTGCCACCACGATAATCAAGGCGGCGGCTAGCACATTGGGCAGATATCCAAGCACATCATTGGTAAGCCACGCGCCGAATCCTTCCAAGCCGAGCACGTCCACCGCGGCAAGCAGGAAGACAATCATGAGCACCCACTTAAAGATACCGCCTATGAATCCCGCAGGGTCTGTTTGAAGCTCTGCGCGTTCCAAGGCGTCCTTCCAGGTGCCACGCTCAAAAATCTGGTTGAAACGCAGTCGCTTGAGCACGTCCGCAACCAGCTTTCCCACACCCACAGAGATAATCCATCCAACAAGTAGGATAAGGAACGCTCCCACAAGCGCAGGGATAAATCCCAGGAAGCCCTGCCACAGGCGCAGAAGCCCCTCCAATGTCACGTTGTACCACACAAGAGGTCCTATAGTTACTGCTGACATAAAGTCAATGAGTTTTGTTAACAGATTATTGAAAATCTTCGACCTTTTCTTCTTACAAAAGACATTAATATATTATATCACAGTCAAGAACTTTGTCCCTGTGGAAAACTCCTATGCCTCATAAAGGGCCGAAGACCCCGCACCGAGCTTTGCCCTGCAGGACTGTCAAACACCAGGTGTTTGACAGTTTTCACGTATGTCCTACCTTTTGGCTAGAAAAGAGATAGGACAAAGGACTCAAAAAGACAAAATCCCCTTCCCGTGAGAAGGATTCCATACTTCTGCAAGATGGCGCGGAAGGCCTGCGAAATAGAGCTGGCGCACCTGGGCTGTGGTCAGAGCCCTGCTGTAGATTCCTACCTCGTCCATCATTCCGTTAAAAGGATAACTTCCAGTGGGACTCGCGCCAAAAGAGAGGATGTTGCTTGCGGAAGGAAGGACGCCTGAATGCGCCCGTTCGTCCATCTTTACACTGTTCTTATACACAGAAATACTGCTCCCGTTGTAGGTAAACACAATATGGTACCACTCCCCGAGAGTTATAACGCCGAAACACCCTTTGTTCGCGCCACCCACATATATACATTTGTCCTGGGTGTACCATCCGTTATTTCCGTCTTTATTAATAAGGAAGGAGCCCCCCATGGCTCCAGCCGCATTGAACCACAAGGATATCGTGAGCTCGTCCAGATTATTCAAAGAAGGGTGGTTTACCACCGTGACGCGGTCTCCGTCCCCTCCAAACTGAAGAGCATCCCCAAGTTCGGGAAGCCCGGCAAGGAAAGTTGCTCCCACAACGGTGCCATCTCTTCCGTTCCCCGAGACATCGCGCGCCGTGCCGTTCTCAAAGTTCCAAATGCCAATGGCGTAGGCCCCCAAGGCATGCTGAACCTGATTGTTGAACAGCAGGGTTCGCGCGGTCTCCGCTTTATCTCTGGTTCCCCGGAGACTCACCAAAACAATGCCCGAAAGAACCCCAATAACCGCAATGACTACGAGGAGTTCAATTAAGGTAAAGGAACGTTGGCCCGCAAAACAAATAGACCTTCTCATTTGAGAATAAATGCCTCTTTGGTCCCCCACCACACTACACGCAAGCTAGTGGGGGACAAAAAGAAGTATCAATTACTTCATCACACCAACCATCTTTGCGAGCTTGTACAAAGCCGCAAGCCCTACGAGCCAGTACGTGAGCTGGACCAAAAGCGGTACCCCGCCAAAGACCATCTCCACCACGTTCCAGCTTGAGTTAAAGCCAATAAGCCCCCAGTTCAAACCACCCACAACCAAGAGGAGGCCTACGACCCACTTTATTACGCTGTTCTGCATACCAAATAAATCTTACGTCTCCTAATAGAAAACGACCTTTAGAACTATTAAGTCATTATAGCAAACGTCAAGGGCATACAATAGAGTAGACCTGTGGAAAACGGAGGGTGGACCGCGCCGGATTCGGGGAGTGATAAACACTCCCCGCCCCGTGTTTATCACGGGGCAAACCGGGGACCTCCTTTTCTTTGCTTACGTGGACCCTACCAGATTCGAACTGGTGACCTCCTCATTGCAAATGAGGCGCTCTACCAACTGAGCTAAGGGCCCGTCGCTATCGCTCCTTAGAAACCTTCGGTTTCTAACG
>JAHIUP010000068.1 GCA_018816925.1 Patescibacteria group bacterium | reverse complement strand
TACTGTGCGAGCCACTTGGAGAAGAATTGAAAAGCGTGTTCCGTATTGTAGGGCGGACGAGAATGCTCGTGATGAAAGGCAATAATGTCTCGCAGCTCGGAGGCAAGAACCCTTGCCTCTTCGTTTTCCTCGGCGGGATGCAGTATGGGTTGAAGGTATTCTTTCCAAAAGACCTCGCGAAGGTCGCCTTTCGCCCTGCTCGCCCGCGAGAATAGAGCCCCAAGAAGCTGGGAGGGAACCAGATGTGTGCGAAAAGAATACACGGGAGCCGAAACGCTCGTGACGAATGGAGAAAGCGCCCAATTGGTCTCCTCGTCCCAGGAAGGCGCCTCACACGGAGGAGCGTAGGCATCCAAAAGATCCTTCCCTTCCTCTTCCCTATTGGCAGAAAAATGTTTGGACAGCATGGCTCCCTTCTGCCTCGTATAATGAGCTCCTGTCTGCCCGTACACGAGCTCGGGCACGGAACGAATACGCTCATACACAAGCTTGCAGATGGGCTGCTCGTGCCGAACAATAAGATTGTCGTCAAAGGGCCGCGCCTCAAGTACGAGAGGCCATCCCTTCTCTTCCCCATTCGTGCCGTATCCCCATCCCGGGTCAATAAAGCCCGCGTAGTGGGACCGAAATTCCCCGGACCTTGCATCCATGGCAACCATTTCCGCGGCATACGAAGGAGGGACGCGAAGCCACTCTTGGGTATAAAAAATGTAGAATATGCCCTTTTCCAAGACGAGGGCGCCATCTGCGGGACACTGGATGGGTTCGAAAAAATCCTCCCAGTTGTGGTCCGTTTTATTAAACTCGAGGAGCGGGGTCGTGCCCGGATACTTTGCCTGAAATCCCGCCACCTCTCCGCTCTTGAGGTCCAGGGTCATTAAAATACTTCCATCATGGTCGGAAAGTTTACGTTCCTTAAGGGGCACATGTTCTGCTGTCGGCGTCCAGAGAAGACGAAATGCCTCGTCTACGCCTTCCAGTTCTTCTTTGCCTACCCTCGCATCCCCGGTAAAGAGACGAATCTGGAGGAGACGGTCTCCCGGCGTGAGCCGCAAGAGAAAATGCCGGGTGGACAACAATAGCCAGAGTTCTCCCGAGAAACCGCGCGGAAGGGTATCAAAGCGAGCGACGCCGTCTGCCACCAAGCGGGCCTGGATATCATTGCGGCCCGTGGAGCTTTTGGGGTTCGCGTATGCGTACAAGGAACCGGGAAGCCGCACCCCTTCACGTATCTTACAAAGATACGAGGCCCCTACCTCGAGGGGCTGGGAAAGGTCGTGGGGGAAACGAACCGCATGGACAAGCATCTCCCGCACGCTCTCCCCTCTTTGGGGCAGGATATTCCCCTTGAGACGGTAGGCCTCCTCGGTAATGGAGAGATCCACGGAAGCGGGCTGGAAGCTTTTTTCCGAAAAACCCGAAAGCACGCCCCGTTCCTGCATTTCCCGGAGCTCCTGATAGGAGAGTACGCCTTCTGGGAGGGAAGTGCGTCCTTGCATACAACTATTGAGAAATCTCAATACCCATATTTTTTGCCGTGCCCTCGATAACCTTGACTGCTTTCTCGATGTCCTCTGTATTTAGGTCTCCAATTTTCTGTTGGGCAATCTCCTTGAGTTGCGCCTTCGTAATCTTCCCCGCCTTCTTACGATTGGGCACTCCCGAGGCCTTCTCAATACCCGCCGCCTTCTTGATGAGCGCGGAGGCAGGGGGCTCATGAAGCCGGAACTCAAAGGTCCTATTCTCGTATACGGTAATATCCACAGGCAACTTGAAGCCCTGCTTCTCTTTCGTCGCCTCATTAAACTTCTGAATAAACTCTCCTATATTCACTCCATGCTGAGCCAAGGCAGGCCCCACGGGAGGCGCGGGAGTGGCCTGGCCAGCTGCGATATGAAGACGAATAGTAGCTGCGATTTTCTTTGCCATACTACTTTTACTTCGTAAAAGAAATCCTAATGTTCCAAATTAGAAACGGCTGCATTGTTTTTGTTTTAGTCATTTGAATTTTTGTCATTCGTGCTTGTTTCGTATTTCGGCTTTCGTGCTTCGGATTTAAAGCTTTTGTATCTGAAGAGAATCAAGCTCCACGGGGGTATCCCTCCCGAAGATATTCACGAGCACCTTCACCTTACCTCGCTCCCTATCCACTTCCGAGACCCTGCCGTCAAAATCCTTGAAGGGTCCATCCGTAATCTTCACCGCGTCCCCATCCACAACTTCAATCTGGTATTGTGGCTCCTCTACTCCCATGCGCTTCTTGAGGTACTCTATCTCACCTCCCGACACGGGAATGGGGGTAGTCCCCGCTCCCACGAACCCCGTAACGTTGGGGGTATTGCGCACCACGTACCAGGAATCATCCGTCACGACCATCTCCACGATTACATACCCTGGGTAGATTTTCTCCTCCACCACCTTGCGCTTTCCATTCTTTATCTTAATTTTCTTCTCCTTGGGAACAATGACACTGAAGATTTTATCCTCCATACCCATGGACTCAATGCGCTGTTTGAGATTGCGCGCCACCGCATCCTCGTATCCAGAGTACGTGTGGATTACATACCAATTTCTCTCCTGGGCAATCTGTTGACGTGGCATACGTTATATAATGAAACGCTCCAAAATCGTTGTAAACAGCAAGTCAAAGAGGCCGAGGAGCGCCGCGACCACCAAGGAAAAGCCGACCACGAGACCTGTACTCACAAGCGTCTCCCGTCTCGTAGGCCAGTTCACCTTTCTTGCCTCTGTACGAACCTCTCTAAGGAATGTAATGAGGCGGATAATTGGCTGAAATATCTTCATAAAAAAGGGCGCTTGGGCTACTCAAGCTTATCAGGAATGTTCTTTTCCGTCAAACGTCCAAATTCTGTACTGCTTTTGCGTGCGTCTGGATAAACTTCTTCCTGGGCAATACTTCGTCTCCCATCAAAATGTCGCTACGCTCCTTCAAAACCCTCGGTTTTGAATAATTTCCACCACGGGAGAGAATTCTTCTCTCCCGACCCCTCTCTGTATTTTGATGAGAGTCCTATACATCCAAATTCTGTACTGCTTTTGCGTGCGTCTGGATAAACTTCTTCCTGGGCAATACTTCGTCTCCCATCAAAATGTCGAAGATACGGTCAGATGCTCTCGCGTCTTCTATCTTCACCTGCAAAAGCACCCTATTGGCGGGGTCAAGCGTGGTCTCCCAAAGCTCTGAAGGATTCATCTCCCCCAATCCCTTATATCGCTGGATGCCTACGCCCGTTACCTTCTCTTCCTGTGCTTCCGCTCTCTTCTTGTGAGGAATCGTCTTCTTCGTCCCCTTAAGCCGGTTAATTACCTCCTCCTTTCCCGTCTCCGTATACGCATACTCCACCTGCTTGCCTACTTGAATCTTATAGAGCGGGGGTTGAGCAATGTACAAATACCCCGCTTCGATAATAGGCCGGAAGTACCGATAGAACAACGTAAGCAGTAGGGTGCGGATATGGCTTCCGTCTGTGTTGTGGAGGAGAATACCTCCGATCCCGGCGACAAAGTTCTCGTCTACTGCAACGGAGAGATCATACACGAACCGGCTTTTACTCTGCACCCTGCGCACGCTCTTTACCTCCAGAAGCGCCCCGTCCTTCCCGAACTCCTTGATTGCGAAACGCTGCGGTGCCTTCCACGGCTCTGCGGTCTCCAGATACCGCATAAGCTGCTCCCTTCTCTTATGGCCCCTCCATATTTCTTTTGCCGCCCCCAACTGCTCAATTCCCGTAATGCTCACGAGGTACCCCATGTGGTTGTTCCGTATGAGCGCCCCATCTCTTCTCCTGTGGTCCTTGGCGCGGCGCTTGTTCATGGAAGGGAAAAACCCAAGCTGACGCAAAAGCGTTACTGCGCCCTCCGCAAGCTCGGGAGATGAGGTGGTATAAGACAACCGGACGGTCCCCTGCTTCACCACAATGGAGCCGTCGCTTTCGAGGTATCCCCTTAAGAACGCTTTCTGTACCGATTCCCCTGCGCCGTACAAGACGGC
>JAHIUP010000067.1 GCA_018816925.1 Patescibacteria group bacterium | reverse complement strand
TCTCTTCGTTCAATAGCTTCACTCCCCTTCCCAGCAAGATAGATTCATAGGTAAGATACAGCGTGTCCACTACTCTCGCCTGCAAGAACTGCGTGTACACGGAACTCCCGCCAATTACCGCAACCTGCTCGTATCCCCTCTTCTCCAATTCAGAAAGAAGCTCCCTGGGTTCTTTTTGCGTTGTCTCCACTCCCTCAATCGGTTCTAAAGAATACACCAGGTTCAGGCGGCCCTTCAGGGACTTGCCTATGCTCTCGTACGTATTCTTTCCCATCACCACAACGCCCGCCTCCATGGTTTTCTCTCGAAAGAACCTTTTGTCTTCCAAAGAGCGCCATTCCAGTGTATCCTCCGCGTTCTTCGCAATAAATCCGTCTGCTGACAGGGCGGCAATACAAAAAACCTTCATGCCCGTTACCCCTTAAACTTCTCCAGCAAATAACGCCGCTTCTCTTGAATCTTCTCTTCCGTGCCCCTTCTCGCGAGGTCGTATTCTCCAAGGTCAATTTGAACATACTGCATGATGAGCGGGTACACGCTCTGAAGGAGACGGTATTTCTCCTGCTCCACCCATCGGTAGTCGGGACGCCCCTGCGAGCCGGTCCTAAGCTCCACCTCCCAAAAGAACTGGCGGAGATTCTGGTATTGGTAGAACCTCACGAAGTGAAACATCGTGGGAACGTACTGGGCAATCTCGGGATTGCGCGCCTCTATTGCCCGGAATACCTCTTCTGCGCATTCTGCCTTTTCCTTCACGAGAGAAGCGAGCCCGTAATGCTCCACCTCGGGAAGAATCTCGTACCCCAAGTGGCAGGTAAAACGCTGACGTTCCTGGGTATGCATACGATGGCGGTGGAGATCTCTGTAGGAACCCGCGTTCATAATAATCTCGAAACGCACGAACGCATTCTCCAGGGCTCTTCCCACCTTCTGCCACCTGGCCTTCCTGCCAGCGAAATGCGCGGCAAGTACCTCCCTTTTCTTCTCTTCGGGCCAGGACTGCACCTTAGCGAGAGTTGCCGCCCAGGAAAGCCGGGAGTCCCCCTGCTCAAAGAGGAGGGCCGCTATCACCTTGGCTTCTCCCGCGAGGTCGTATTCTGCGAGGAGCACCCTGGGGTTCTCTGTCCTCCCCTCGCCTTCTTGCGCGGAAAACTCGCGTTCCGTGATTTTACGCACGCGCTCCCTGCGGGAAATAAGTTCCCGCTGGTATTCTTTTGTGACATCGTCGTCAAGGCGGAGAAGAAGGGAGGGAATCTCCTCGTCCAGGGCCTTGCGCGCTTCCCTCGCGAACCAGCGAAGTTCACCTAATGGATGGGCGGCACATCGGTCTATCATATATTTAAAGGCCTGGGCATTTCCGTGAAAAGCAACCTGGGAAAGAGTAGAAAGCGGCAGGAGCCCGCGAAGCACGTCAAAGGACTTCTTCTCAAGCACGGAGCGCTTCTCTTCTGGAAACTCTTGCTCCAGACGCGAAATAAGCTTAGGAATCTCGGCCGTGTAGGCATCAAACAGGGAATTCATCGCGTTCTCGTAGGGCTCCTTAAGACCCCATTCTTGCAAAGAAGGGTCTGTGTAGTATCGGTACTTTCCCAGTACCTTCGCTCCGTAATCAACGTACCTCGTGGACTTTTCAATTGGGGCAATACCCACACGCTGGTCTTCCAGCCACTTGAGGGCGGGCTGGGAAAGGGCGGTCGCGATAAGATTCGTAGAGGCCATCTGAGCTATGGAATCATCCCCGTACTGTGCGAGCCACTTGGAGAAGAATTGAAAAGCGTGTTCCGTATTATAGGGCGGACGAGAATGCTCGTGATGAAAGGCAATAATGTCCCGCAGCTCGGAGGCAAGAACCCTTGCCTCTTCGTTTTCCTCGGCGGGATGCAGTATGGGTTGAAGGTATTCTTTCCAGAAAACCTCGCGAAGGTCGCCTTTCGCCCTGCTCGCCCGCGAGAATAGAGCCCCAAGAAGCTGTGAGGGAACCAGATGCGTGCGAAAAGAATACACGGGAGCCGAAACGCTCGTGACGAATGGA
>JAHIUP010000066.1 GCA_018816925.1 Patescibacteria group bacterium | reverse complement strand
ATATACACAAAATACATAAGGGTGATGCTTCACTGCGTTCAGCGACTTCGTCGCCTTTATATAGGGCAGAATGTCCTGAAGAATGAAGGGCCGAAGGCCCTGATGAGCGAAGCGAAGAAGGGCTGCCGGGCAGGGATTCGAACCCCAGACTTCGCCTCCAAAGGGCGACGTGATACCACTTCACCACCCGGCATAGTTATTCTTGTTCAGGTGCGGCTTGGCGGGCAGATTCCATGCAGGAATCCACTATCGCAAGCTCTAAGGGTAGCTGGACAATGGGAGCGTATCTCATTTGGCTTGCGGCTTCCAGAAATGCGTCCGTGACGCGGGCAATCTCCGAGGCCTTCCACTCCCCTGCCTGTTTTCCCAAACGTTCCCTCTGCTCCTCGGTAAATTCCTCCAAAGAGGAGGCAAGCTCCGGATTAATGCTCGCCACGAGCAGATGGCGGAGGTATTGGAGAAGCCCCTTGGTGAATTCATGGGGGTCCATGCCCTTCTCCAGGTTTTCATGGAGCATGGCCACGGCTTCCGCCGCCTTTTTCTCCTTGAGAGAATTCACAAACTCAAAGAGTACCTCCGTATCCACAATACCTAGAAGCTGCTGCACCTCATCGGCTCCAATTATGCCAGGATTTGTGTGGAATGTCAAAATCTTGTCCAAGAGGCCTATGGCGTCCCGAAGTGAGCCCTCTGACTGCTTACTAAGGAGTTCAAGAACGTGTTTTTCCACCTTTACTTCTTCTTGTTTCGCAATGTTCTCCAGTTGCGCGGCAATCTCTTGTACCCGGAGCTTTCGGAAGTCAAAGCGCTGGCAACGGGAGGCGATGGTAGGTATCATCTTATGAAGCTCCGTAGTGGCAAGTATGAACAAGGCATGCGAGGGCGGTTCCTCGAGAATCTTCAGGAGGGCGTTCGCCGCATCCTTGGTGAGCTGATGGGCCTCATCTATAACGAAAACCTTGTAGGGAAGGAAGCTAGGGGCAAACTTTATTGCTTCCTTGAGGTCCCGTATCTCCTGGATGCCCCTATTGGAGGCGGCATCAATCTCGATGAGGTCAATGGCTCCTCCCCTTGCGATTTCTTCGCATGAGGCGCAGGCATTGCACGGTTCCCCATTCTTAGAGCTCTTGCAGTTTACTGCTTTTGCAAGCACGCGGGCCATGGTGGTCTTTCCGCATCCCCGGGGTCCGGAGAACAGGTAGGCATGCGAGACCTGGTTTCCTTGGACCGCATTCTTAAGGGTCTGCACCACGTGTTCCTGGCCCACGAGTTCCGAGAAAGTCCTCGGCCTATACTTCCGGTACAACGCCACTTGCATATCTTATTTGCGAAACACCACGAGCTTGTATCCGAGGAAGTTCCAGGTCATGGCGGCCACCGTAGCAAGGAGAGCCCCAATGTTCGCCCAGAGGGGTGGAGCAATGCCGAACATGGGTCCCACCGCGTTTACCGCAAAAGAGGCGACCCCTACATTTACAAGGAACCCGAATACGCTTACTACGAGGAACTGGAGGAATTCACCTCCGGCCCCCTCTTTTTTCTGGGCTCGGAAGGTCCAGAATTTATTCCAGAAGTAGCTGTTGATTACCGCAATAGCGAAGGAGAATCCCTTAAATGCTGAGAACCAGACGCCAGCGGTTATGGCTGTGCTCCAGATGAGGAGATTGAGTATCCCGAGGTCCATGAACGTGTTTAGGGCCCCCACAAGGAGAAATCTGCTTAACTGGAGGAGCATGGGAATTTTGGGAGCGAGAATGAAAGCCACCTTCATTCCTACTGCGGCCAGAACAGGGAATACGGGAAGGGCAAGCAGGAAAACGGACCGAAACTCCCCTATGGTGTTTGCCACCATAAGAAAGAA
Source organism: Patescibacteria group bacterium (assembly GCA_018816925.1). GTDB lineage: Bacteria > Patescibacteriota > Minisyncoccia > Minisyncoccales > UBA10102 > JAHIUP01. Next base: position 635 of record JAHIUP010000066.1, on the reverse strand, counting down.
CACCGCTACGAAAAAACCTATGAGGGCCGAAAGCGCAATGTCGTGTTTGTTCATTATTCTACTATATCATAACAGAAAGATGCGTCCATGAAGAAGCCCCTCTCTTCAGGCAGGGGCTTCTTGCGCCTTTGGTACGAGATAGGCGCTGTTAGGAGGGACTTTTCCCTCTATTCCCTGGAGTATAAGGTACCAATCCTCGGTGATTGCCGTTATGATCCACATGCGACCTCGGAGTTTTGTTCTAGAAAATACAACCTCCGTTCCCTCTTTCAATCCTCGGCTCTGAATCGCTTCTCTCCGCATCCTCTCTTTCTGTTCTAACGGACGCTTTCCGTTTGGAGCGAGCGCAGAATCCGAGTACCATCCGGTCATTCGTTGGATACACAGAACTATTTCCCCTGGGGCTTTGTCTTGCCATTTAGGCGCGTCCGGGTCTTCGTGTAATCCTTTTAGTTGTTTCCGCTGGTGGTAGGTTGGTCCCAGTTCTACATGGTCTGCCATTCTTCCTCCTTCAAGATATGGTATACTAGAAGCGCTATGTCTCTGCATTTATATAACACGCTCTCGGGGAAAAAGAAAGCCCTTGTTTCTCAAAAAGGCAAGACAATAAAGCTTTTTGTATGCGGGCCCACCGT
>JAHIUP010000065.1 GCA_018816925.1 Patescibacteria group bacterium | reverse complement strand
GCTCTTCTGCGGGGCTAAGGGCAAACACGGAAAAAACGGGCACCACAAGTACCCCACAAAGTACCAACAGCAAGGCACATCGTTTAAAAAGAAGCATGCAACTGATCTTCTACTCTTCGGGGGGAACTTGCTCTTCTTTCTTCTCCCCTTCCACTTCGGGCATCTGTTCTTCTCCTACGGGCTGGGCGAGTTCTTCTTCCACGTTCCCCGGGGGCACCACGTGAACCACGGTCTCCTCGGGGTCTCCCAGGAAGCGCACCCCTTCCGCAACCTTCAAATCCTTAAGCGCAATGGAATCCTCAAAGGTAGCGAGGCGTTCCACGGAAACCGTAATCTCATGAGGAAGATTCTGGGGAAGGGCTCGGACTTCCACTTCGTACATGTTTTTCATAAGTGTGCCTCCGAGCTCATTCACCGCAGGGGCCTCACCCTCAAAGACGAGAGGAATTGCAACATCAATCTCACGGTCAAGGGCTGGCTGGTAGAAATCCACATGCAATATGCTCCCCGAGAGGTGGTCCCTCTGAACCTCGTGCACGAGGACCGGACTCGTCTCCCCGTTCCTCTCCAAGGTAATGAGGGAGCTCTCCCCTGCCTTACGGAACACCTGCTCAAAATCTTTTCCCTTGAGGGAAAGAGACACGGATTCAATAGTAGGCCCGTAGAGAACAACAGGAATAAGACCCTGTTTGCGCAGCGCCTTGGGCTTCAGGGATGCCTCTCGTTTCTCTGATTGAAGTATCTCCATATTATATCTTCTGACTGGAACCGAAAAACATAATCTTCTTTTCCGCTACCTTCTGCACCTGCTCCACAACGGGAGGAAATATGTTATATGGGGTAATCTCCTTGGGGTTCGCAGCCAACGTCTTCCGAAGTTGTTCCGTGAACGCGGCCCGCAACTCCGTGGAGACGTTCACCTTCACCACGCCCTGCTTAATGGCTGCCAGCAAGTCCTTTGGAGGGGTTCCAGAACCCCCATGGAGCACCAAGAAGGATTGTACCTGTTTTCGTATTTTTTGCAACCTTATAAGATCCAAACGCGGATTCTGCTTATACACGCCGTGCACCGTGCCTATAAGCACAGCAAGGGCATCCACTCCGGTCTCTTTCACAAAGCGAGCTGCCTGTTCAGGGTCTGTAAACTCATCTGCCTTCAGCTTAAGCGTCTCCTCTTCATGCAAGGTGGAATGCTTGCCCGGCACCTCCTGAAACTCCCCTTCCACCACCGAGACGCTCCGATTGTGGGCCAGCTCTACGATACGCTTGGTAATCTGGACGTTCTCTTCAAATGGAAGCCGGGAGCCGTCAAAGTGCACGGCATCATATCCTGCCTCTATGGCCTGCTCCACAATTTCTATGGAATGCCCGTGGTCCAGATTCAAGAATATGGGGATCCCGACCTTCTCTCGGTAGGCATCCACGAGGGCAGAGGTCTGCTCTAAACCCAAGAACCCACTGTCTCCCTCTGATGTTCCCAGGAGCAAGGGGGAACGCAGTTTCACCGCCGCCTGCACAATGCCCTTGAGCTGCTCATCGGAAGAAAAGTTGAACTGAGCCATTGCCCACCCCTCCTTCTCCGCTTTCCCGTAGTAGTATTTAAGGTCTTTCCTCTGCATTTTTCAAGTATACCACAGAGATTAACCCCTCTCCACCTCCCCTACCCTCTCTCTACAACCTCTGTCTTATTCTGCGCGATAGCACAGAATAAAACTCTTTTAATCTTCCCCTAATCTTCCGCCTTCAACTCAAAAATCTTTCTAAGATGCGCATCATTATCAATATCTTCAAGAACGCCGTAGCGTACATACGGTCTCATATCAAAAAACTCAATAACGAAATCTATCTCATCTCGACACTCAAAGGGAAAGACGAAGACGCTTTTCTGTAATTCATAAAATCCCAGTTCTCGCAGTTTTCTGCGGAGTGCTTCTCTTGCCGGCTTTTTCTTTTCTGGCACGTCAAACACTACAAGACGCCATTTGCCATCCCATTTTCCCGTTTGTATCCGCATTTCCTCAAATCGATATGTCAACGCCCGCGCTTTCCCTTTTCCCGATAAAATAAAGGTACTCGTGCCGTCTTTGTTTTCGCGGGCTTCAAGAAGCCTTGACTTGTATAATTGGCTTATGGTACTCTCCAGCTCCTTCCGATCTATCTTTTTCCATTCGCGCTCAAGTTCCTTTGTAATACGAAACTGTCTCCTCGGATTATACGTTAACCCAAGCGCAAAGCCCGCTAATAGAAGTAGCAAAATCTTTTGTCCGGTCGCTGAACTTTTCTTTGGCATACATTTTATTATACGCGATAGCTTATAATAACCGAATTACCTTCTTTCTTTAACCCCTTTCCTCCCTATCTTTCTTTCCTCTCTCGAACTATCTTATTATGTGCTATCGCGTATAATAACACTTTTATTTATGAACATCAGTACATACAAAATATATACAAAAAACCGCAGAGAGAATACCGCTCTCTCTAGAAAGGACTATTCTTTGTGGAGGTATACAGTGCGCGTGGGGTAAGCAAATCCTATGCCCTCTTTTTCGAAGCGCTCCACGAGACCAAAGTTAATATCCTGCTGGACATTCATATACTGGGTGTAGTCGGAAGTGCGAATGTTGTACATTACCTCGAAATCCAAACTGGAGTCCCCAAACTTCTTGAAGTGCGCGCGCTCGAGATCCGCAAGCTCTATGCCGTCAACAACTTCCCGCACCATTTGGGGGATACGTCTAAGCTTCTCTGCCGATGTCTCGTACAGCACCCCAAAGGAAAACACAATCCTCCTGTTCTCCATTCTCTGATAGTTGCGCACCCGAGCTTCCGTAAGCATCTTATTGGGAAGCACAATCTGCTCTCCCCACAAGGAAGTGAGGCGCGTGGACTTGATTCCTATGCGCTCCACCGTACCCATGTCTTCGCCCACGATAATGAAGTCGCCCGTACGAAAGGGCTTGTCAAAATACAGGGAGAAGGAAGCGAAAACGTCGGAAAGCACGTTCTGCAGGGCAAAGGCAACTGCCAGGCCTCCAATGCCGAGTCCCGCAATAAGGGCTGAAATATTGTAGCCGAGGTTCTGGGCCACCAGGAGAAGGGCGACCGCCCACACCAAAAGCTTGAGCCCGCGCCCCAGCAACCGCACAACGGAAGGGTCAAACTTGGCGTCTTCCCGAAGCCGTTTCTTCATGACCCGCTCAAAGAAATAGTCCACCAGCTGGGTGGCGGCACGAATCGCGGTGTACACGAGCACGACGACAGCGCCCCAGTACCCCGCCTTGCTCACGAACGGCGGTTGGGCAATGAATTGCGAGGCGGCTCCCAAGGCAAGAAGGAAGTAAAAGGGAACGCTCAAAGACCTAAGAATCTCCGTAAGCACGTCGTCGAAGTCGTTCTGCGTGGCTTTCGCAATTCTGCTTATCTTCCGGAGGATAATGGTCCGAAATACCCAAAGCCCAAACCACACTGCAAAGAAGGTCCCTGCGGCGCACAAATAGGTCTCAAGTGAGTTATTGCCCAAGGAAACCCGCAGCAAAGCACTACTATCCATAGCGTTTTCTCGCCTCCTCTACGAGTTCTTCCGCTTCCTTTTTGGAACGGAAGTCCCGCACCTTCACCCATTTCTCGGGCTCCAAGCGCTTATACACCTCCGTGAACTCTTTGAGTTCTGTCTTCCAAAACTCGGGCACGTCCCCTATATCCTTAATATGCCCCAGGCGCGGGTCAATTTTGGCAGTGGGAACGGCAAGCACCTTGTGGTCCACTCCGCTCTCGTCTTCCATCTCAAGATACCCAATGACCTCCGCCTCCACCACACAGCCAGGAAACGTGGGGGAAGAACTGAATATCATGATGTCGAGAGGGTCTCCGTCCTCTCCTTTCGTTCCCTTGATAAACCCGTATTCCACGGGCCAATAAACGGAACTATAGAGTACCCGGTCCAGTTTTATCTCCCCTGTCTTCTCGTCTACTTCGTACTTGTTGCGGGAACCCTTGGGAATCTCAATGAATGCTTCTACAATCATATTCGTATCTCGTATTTAGTATCTGGTATTTCGTACCTTGCGTAAGAAGCGAGAGATGCAAAGTGATGCGAGGTGCAAAACAATGAAAGAAGCTCTCGGAGGCCCGCCAGCGTGGTCGCGTACCCCCTACTCAAAAGACCCTCCCGACCCCACAGCTTAAGACACCTTCGGTTTCTTACGTCATTCGCTTCGCTCACTCCTATCTTCCAACACGGGAGGGTCTTCACGAATGGTAGTATGTATAATCCCATGATTTAGAGCAACGAGGCCACCGCCTTCACATGTTTTATCAGCATGGCCGCGTACCCCCATTCGTTATCATACCAAGAAAACACGCTGCAGAGATTTCCTCCCACCACCCGCGTGAACTCTGCATCCACGATCGCTCCATAGGGTTCTTGAATGATGTCCGTGGATACTACGGGGTCCCTCGTAACCTTCAAGATTCCCTTCCACCGCGGAGATTGAGAGGCCTCCTCGAGGATTTCGTTGAGTTCCTCTGCCGTGGTCTCGCGCTTCGCAAGAAACGTGATTACCGCAATGGAGCCCGCGGGGACCGGAACACGAAGCGCCACACCGTCAAACTTCCCCTCGAGCTCTTTCACGGCTCTGGCCACCGTAGTGGCCGCTCCCGTAGAGGAGGGAACGATGTTTACTGCGGCCGCCCTGCCCCTCCGAACTTGACTTCCCTTGATAGGCCCATCCACGAGATTCTGGGTGGCCGTATATCCGTGGGTAGTAAGAAGAAAGGCCTTCTCTATGCCCGGGTTCTCCGAAAGCACCCTCGCCACAGGAGAAACGGCATTCGTGGTACAAGAACCATTGGAAGAAATACTGCAGGTCTTGAGCGCCTCTTCATTCACCCCCATGAGCACGGTCCTCCCTTCCTTGCCGTCCTCGTCCTTGGAGGGAGCGGTGAGCACTACACGCTTCGCTCCCGCCTTCAGGTGTACCTTGGCCTTCGCGTACGAATTAAACACACCAGTCGCCTCCACGGCAATATCCACTCCGAGCGCTTTCCAGGGAAGCTTGGCTGGGTCCTTTTCTTGAAACACCCGCACGCTCCTCCCGTTTACCTTCAGGGAATCGGCTTCCGCCTCCACGGTTCCCGAAAACCCCCTGTATACGCTGTCATGCAAAAGAAGATACGCCAACTGCTCGCTGTCTCCAAGGTCGTTAATCGCCACAACCTCAAAGAGGCCTTCCTCTATTGCCTGACGAAAGAAAAGCCGTCCAATGCGCCCGAATCCATTGATTGCTACCTTTGTGCTCATGTCTGCAATTCTATAGAAACTACTTTTTTACTATACCACGCCTCTCTCCTTCCCCACAATCCCTTTCCCCTGTATCATTTCCTGCATGCGCATGAGGCGTCTTCCTATTCTTGTGGAAAGCAGGAGCACGAAAATAATAAGCGAGTACACAAAGATGAACGCGAGGTCGTTCACGAACTGGCTAAGGCCGAGAATCTTCTGTAGAAACTCAATGGATGCCCCCACCGCCCCGAACGCGGTAACCGCTCCCAGTCCAAGGGCGCGCACCCTGGCGTAGGGTTCCTTCATGGTAAGAAACTGCCAGAAGAATATGGCACTAAGAGGGAAAAAGGTAAAGACAAAGTAGAAAATGCGGGGAATGTTCACAAGAAGAGGCACCTCCCATACAACGGAAAGGCCGTCTGCGGTAAGGTGGGGCGTGTACGGGAGCACGAGTGCGAGCACGGTAGCCACCATCGTGAAAGAAAATATGAAAAGAAACCCAAACATGGGAGGAACTCCACGAGGGGCCTTAAAGAACGCAAGAAGATATCCCAAAAAGGAACACCCAAGGCCCTGAAAGAAACTCGCTGCTATGACAGCAAGGCGCAAAGCGAACGATTGCGTAGGGAAAAAGAGTACGGGCACCATGACAAGACAGGACATTAAAGAAAAAGAACCCGTGAATAAAAAGAGCGAGCGGGAAACCGTGCCCGGTTCCCGCTTCGCGTACTGGAAGATACGGAAGCTCAAGCCCGTAAGGGCTACAAACCCCAACGCGTAGGCAATGCCCGTGGTGGTAAACATCATAAAAGCCGATTCTCCTTTAGGAAGGCGCGCATGTCCCCGCCCCATTCGGGATGCAAGAGAACGTAGAGGAGAAACGAGCGCAGCCAACTGGCGCGGTCTCCGCATTCAAGCCACCTCCCCCTGAATTCGTAGCCGTATATCACCTTGCCGTCCTTCACCATGTCGCTGGCCGCCTCCGTAAGGCGCAATTCCTTCTTGCCTATCCCCTGCTGACGCTTCTTGAGGGCCGCGAACACCTCGGGCGTAATAATACTTCTGCCAACCACCGCAAAATTGGAAGGGGCATGTTCAGGAGAGGGTTTTTCCACTATCGTGTGGAGCTTGAGCACCCGGTTCGTCACCTGGCTCCCTTCCACAATGCCATAAGAAGACACACGCTCTTGCGCCACCCTCGAAAGCGCGAACACGGGCCGCTGGGAAGTGGCAAACACCTTCTGGAGCTGGAGGGCAACTGGCTCCTTCTCTCCTAAAAGCACGTCATCGGGATAGAACACAAAACAGGGCTCGGAGCCCACCTTCTTTGCCGCCTGCAAGATGGCGTGGCCGTCCCCAAGGGGCTGGGGGTCGGAAATAGCAGAAATGGTAAGGCCTGCCGTAAGCTTCTCCATCTCCTCAAGGACTGCGAGCGTTTCCTCCTCGCCCCGTTCTCTAAGCTGTTGCTCCAAAGAGGGAGAACGCTTGAAGTAATCCTGGACGCCGCGCTTGGAGGAATTCGTAATAAATATAATCTCCTTGACGCCTGAGGCCTTTGCCTCTTCCACGGCGTGGTGTATGAGAGGTACCAGACCCAAAGGAAAGAGCTCCTTTGGGACCACCTTACTCAAAGGCAGGAACCTTGTACCCCTGCCCGCTATCGGAATAACCGCCTTCGTGATGTCTCCCATACCTAGAACTCCTTACCGAGCTGGCGACGGAGGAACGCGGGGACATCCCACTGTTTCTCTTGCTCTTCAAACTCCTGCATCTCCCGGTCCGCCGCCTCCTTAACCTCAAGGGCGTTCCTCCGGGGACGCGGCGCTCTCGGGGTTCTTCGTTTTCGCTTCTTTACTACGGGCTTCTTTACCTCGGGTTCCTTCTCCTCTTTCTTCTGTACTTCCTCTGGCGCCTCCTTCTTTGCCTGCGGCTTCCTCTTTCTTGGGTTTCTTGGGAAACGCTTCTTCTCTACCTTTCCTTCCTTACACCCTACGGCAAACAGCGTCACCTGAAGGCGCTCCTTGAGGCCGGGGTTATGGGAAAGCCCGAACACGATTTTCGCCTTCGGGTTAGCTGCCGATATTGCGCTGCTCACCTCTGCCACCTCTTGCATCTTCATGCTCCGGTCGGAAGCTATGCTAAAAAGAATACGTTCTACTCCTTCGAGTCCGTACTCAAGAAGCGGATTGTGAGATATGAGACGCACCGCCTCCTGGGTCTTCACCGGGCCCCCCGCCTTCACTGAACTTAGATAGGCAAGCCGGCCCTTGCCCTCCATGAGCGAACGGAGGTCTGCGAAATCAATATTAATAATCCCTGGAAGATAAAGCATCTCCGCCAGCCCTTCAAGGGCTTCCGCAAGCCGCTTGTTTACCGCAGAAAACGCGTCCTGGAGCGAGGTATTGCGTTCAATGAGTGTAAAGATGCGCTCGTTGGGAATAAGCAGGGTGGCATTTAACAGAGGGCGGCTGCGTTCCAGGGCCCGCAGAGCTATCTGCTGGCGCTTCTCCCCCTCAAAATGAAATGGCAGAGTGAACACTCCCAGCGCAAGACACCCCGCTTCCTGGGCTGCCTGGCAGAACACGGGGATGGCCCCCGAACCCGTTCCTCCTCCAAGAGTTGCAAGCAGGATACAGAGGTCCTGGCCCACCATAAGATTCTTAATACGCTCCTTTTCCGTTTTCGCCGCCTTCTCTCCTATCTCCGGGTTCATTCCGGCTCCAAGTCCTCCTGTGAGCTTCTGGCCGAAGGCGAACATACGGAGACGCGAGGAATTCTTCCGAAGCGCCTGGGCATCCGTATTCGCCGCCACAAATTCAATGCGCGAAACAAGCTGGGCAAGCTCCCCCGCAATAGCGCTCCCCCCTCCCCCTATGCCGATAACCTTCACTCTCAAGCGATGAAGCGGTTCCTCTTTTGGTTTGGAGGGCCGGGCCTCCTTGCTTCTCTTCACCGCCTTGCTCTTCGCGGGGATGCGTTCCTTTTTGTGCGTACGCCTCTTCGCGACCTTCTTGAGAATTCGCTTCTTTACCATTAATCCTAGTGTAGAAAGGTTTGCCCTCTCTGTCAATTTCCCCTATAATTGATTCTCATGCGTCCCCCATTCTCTCCCTTGGTACTCATTTACCTCGCCGCCTTCGTGAACATCGTATCCTTCACGATGATTTTCCCTTTGCTCCCCGCGTACGCCCAGGACTTCCAGGCGAGCAACATTACTATAGGTATTCTTGTTTCCTCATTCGCCCTTGCCCAATTTCTCACCTCCCCCCTCTGGGGGAGGATTTCAGATAAATTCGGCAGAAAACCCATTATTGCGATCGGTCTCCTTGGGCTCGCGGGAAGCTTCCTGCTCTTCGGACTTGCCTGGAATCTCACCCTGCTCTTCCTTGGACGGATACTCCAAGGTGTGTTCTCCGCCGCCTCCCTGCCCGCTGCCCGCGCCTTCATAGCAGACATCACGACGAAAGAAGAAAGGACGCGGGCCATGGGACACCTGGGAGCGGCCCTCGCTCTCGGTATTATTATCGGTCCCGCAATCGGAGGGCTGCTCGCGCAGTACGGGATTGCAATGCCCTTCTTTGCCGCGGCAGCCGTCGCACTCCTCAATCTCCTATTCGTGCTCATCTTCCTGCCAGAATCCCTCAAAGAAAAGATGGCAGAACCCATCAATCTCCTACGAAACCTTACGCTATCCTTCCAGCGCGTCTGGACCGGAATGGGAAGCGCCTTGGCTCCCCTATTCCTCCTTGCATTCGTTTGGTCCTTTTCCCTTTCCAATAACAATGTGGTGGTTCCTCTTCTGGGAGCTGAAAAGTTCGCTCTCAACACCAGGGAAATAGGAATCCTCTTCACTGTCATGGGCGTAGGATGGGCGGCTGCCCAGCTCCTTTTGCTTTCCCCGCTCATTTCCAAAATTGGAGAGCGCCGCACCATTATGGCGGGGCTCCTTTTCATGGCCCTAGGGTTTGCGCTCATGCCTTTCCTTCCTCCTCACTTCCTATTCCTGCACGCCGCCATCCTCATGGCTGGCATCGGCTCCGCCGTATCCCGCCCCACCATAATGGCGCTCATCAGCAAAGAAACCCAGGAACAGCAAGGCATTACCATGGGGGTTGCCACCTCCTATGAAGCTCTCGGCCGCCTCGTGGGCCCGCTCATTGGGGGCTATCTCTTCTCCCTCTCCTTCGCATCTCCCTTCCTATTCTCGGGAGCAGTGGCAGCTGTCATCATTGCCTTTGTGTTCGCCAAAACTCCCTTCCTTTCCAAGGCCTGACTTACCCTGGAAAGTCAAGCTGTTTAATATCCAGAATTTCTTTTCCAATGCGCCGCTCAATGGCGGAAAAGTCGCTTATCAGCTCTTCTTTACGCTGCGCCTCCTTCTTGGAAGGGACGCTTTTCGCCTGGAGAGCGGTAAGTTCTACCTCAATATCGCGCCTAAGAACCGCGAATCCCCTCCGCACCGCTTCCTCTGCTTCCTGCACCTCTTTGCGGAACTGCAGATAACTCTTGCGCGCCTGCACGCCATGGAAAATGATATAGGAGATAAGCCCCAAGAGACCGAGGAATAAAATGATACTCAAGGCAAGATAGAAGTCCGCGGTGCTCATCCTGGAAGCGCCAAACTGGATTGCGGTCTGCTCTACGGTAAATTCTATCTGGGGAGTGGGAGGGCTCACTCCCTCGCCCGCCCTTGTCTGTGCCCATAGGAGATACGTGCCCGTACCCAAAAAGGCATCATGCCGGTAGAACCAATCCCCTTTCTTATCCACAGGGGCTACTCTCGTAATGGTTTCTCCCGTGCGCAAATTCTGAAGATAGAGCACAACCTCTGTCTGGGGAATCTCTGTCTTGCCTCCCACATAGAAGATTTCCTCGTTGGAGATGTCTCTTGAAACCGTGGAAATAAAGGGAGGGTTCAGCGTTTCTTGGGCCGAAGCTAAAGAAGCTCCCAAGAAAAGCATTGCGCAGAACGCAAGCGCGAAAACGGCAAGCTTCCCGTATTTGGAACGGTACCGCTTCAATTCTTCAAGCTTTTCTTTCACGGGATCTGGAAGCTCTCGTTTGCTCCTTCTGGAATCCACCTGTCCCCGCCACCTCCGAACACGCCAGGCAATCCCCCCAAAGAGCAAGGAGAAGACGAGTATTAAACTAAAGACAGCCGCCCACGGAATCCGCTGGGCAGACCCTATCACAATACCCGTGTCCTCAACGCGGAACAGCGGGTTCACAATTTCTAATTTCTTCACAAGCTCCCGGTAATTTCCCGCAATGTCATAGGAACGAATGAGTACGTCGTAGTTCCCTAGGGCGAGTTCCGGGGGCACATAAGGGCTCGTAACCTCAATAAAAAGAATCTCCTCTGCTGCACGAACCTCCCATTGAGTAAACATAGGAACTAGACGAAGCTCGTAATGAGAGACACCCGAGCTAATGTCTGTGGTGAAGAACTCGATAACCGGCTGCGGATTCGTGGTCTTAGCCGAGGGCCGTATATTGACGGAAAATTCAGCGGGGGGCGTCATATCCACATTCACAGCAAAATGGGTGGTACCTCCCCACGCTCCATCCCGAAATCCCTTAATATGGAAATAGTGGCTGCCGTCGGCCAATCCCGTATATGCCACGCTATTCCTCGTGCCCTCCGACGTGTTGTCGGGAATGCTGATGGGCTCTCGATTCAGCTCATAACTGTATTCTTCTGCGGCTTCTATGGAAGCCCAACTCACAACGAGATTGGAATCGGGGTACCATTTTGTCTGATCAGGTTGAGTGGTAGATGCAACAATGGGACCCGCGGGCGGAGGAAGTACAAACTGGTAGACCCCGTTCTGCGCCTGATGCAGGATTTCCGTACCCTTCCCGTCATGGAGATATACCTGGGTTTCGTCCAGGAATCTCACTACCCCAAAACCCACCTGCTTCACGCGGAAGGTCAGGATAATTACCCTGCCCCGCTCCACGTTGATACCCCCCGGTATCCCTCCCTGCAACTCCACGCGCCCTGCCGTATTGTTGAACTTGGGGGGCGTAACCCAAAGAGCCACAATGGATTCTCCGGGAGGAGAAGAAACTAGCTGAATCTTATCTGCTGGGAAGTCAAGGGCAATGTGCAAGGCATTAATGGTTTTTCCTTCCGTATTGAGAAAGACAGAAACCTCGAATGTGCTCCCTGCCTCAAAGGCCCCGCTCCCCGGACTAAGGGAAAGGGTCGCGGCATCAGCTACTGCGGGGACAAAGACAAATACGAGACAGAGACCGAATGCCCAAGAGAGAATTATATTTCGTCGAGATGCCCTGCTCCATGCTTGCCCCATACTTTCCATAGCAATATACCCCCAAAAAGGATTACTCCCAGTATACCCCACCAGAGTACATTTTCCCACCAGGGGGGCTCATGGCGCGGGGCAAGCTCTGCCAACCGCTCGTTCCCCGCAAGATCCACCGCTTTCACGGAAATGATACTCTGGAGGCGTTGGTCCGAAAGAAGATAGGGACTTTCTCCTTCCTGCAATATAGTTTCTCCAAACAGACGGCGGAAGGACCACCGCGGAAGTTCTTCTCGTATCTCAAAGCGCGCAATTCCCGTTTCCTTATCTTGAGCAGCAAAAACGAGGAAGTATTTCCCCTCAAACACTGTTGGGTCTCTCGCAACCTGCAGAGAAAAGGCCTCGGGAGGAAAAACATCATTCAAAGGAGGAAGCACTTGTGGTTTTCCCTCTCCCAACACCCGAAGGGAAAGCTGGGGAGCCGACACGGCAGCTTGCGTCCCCTTCCCGTCATGAAGCAGGGCCTTCGCTCCCATAACCTGAAGAATTCCCTCCCCCTCCCGGACAGCTGTAAACACCATAGTAAAAAGCGTGCCTGGCCTCGCTCCCTCCCAATAAGGACTCAAGACCCCTTCAAATCCTCCTGGTATGGCTCCTGAAAACGGCACCCTTCCTTCCTGTCCCTTGCGGGGCCGTTCCACCCAAAGAGTCACTGGAGAACCTCCGTATCTTACTTCGTTCAAGCGGAGAATCTCTGTGGGGTAGTTAATCTCCCCTTCCACCGCATTTACGCTCTCCCCTGCCGTATCGAGCAAGAATCGTATCTCAATCTCCTGACCTACGGAAATCTCTAGAGAGTCCGAAGCCAAAATAAAGGAGACGGCAATGGCGTTCCCGGGAACGAGCGCAACAAAGAATACAAGGAGAATCTTCATATTACCCTGTCCAGAAATATGAGATTACGCTGATATCCGCAAGGTCCACGTTCCCGTCTCCGTTCAAACGCTCCCTCTCTTTTTGCGCAAACTCCTCGCTCAAGACGGGCTTTTGGTACCAATACACCGCAATGGAAAAGTCCACCAGGTTCACTAACCAATCTCCGTTCAGGTCTCCCTTGAGAATTTCTTGCTCTCGAGGCACGGTTCGTTCTCCCACGATAATCCTCACGCGGCTGCTAGGAGTGCTACTCTCCCCTTCAATGCTAGCTGTTGCCCTTACGTCATACTCCTCAAATACAAGTTCGCTTGTATCCAGGGCATACAGATACCTTCCGTCTATATCCGCTTGTACCTGAAAGGTAAACCCTTCTTTCTCCGAAGTAAGGGTAAGAGTTACCTCGCTTTGGGGCGTTGCCTGGCCAAAGATGCGTACCTTCTCCCCTTTCTTTATCTGAACCTTATCTGTGCTAATCGTGGGCGGGAGGAGAAATCCGCTTACCGTGGTAATGACTCCGGGAGTAATCTCAAGATGAAAAGTTCTCATGACCGACTGTCTACCATCCGTGTCTTGCGCATACTGGGAGAAAAGATAGGTCCCCGAAGAAGAAACATTGGCAACTACAGTAAAGGAGCCCTCCGCATCCGCAACCGCAGTTTCCACAACCTGGCCGTCCTTCAAAAGTGTAACAATGCTGTTCGGGTATGCCTTTCCCACAAATTTCACCTGCGTGGAGATGACCGCAACTCCGGAACTGGACCCTCCCCTGCTCCCAGGACCTCCAGTTACCGCTGCCGTGCACTGGGAAGTGACGTATTCGCAAGCCGCATCGCAAGAGAGCGTTCCGCCGCTAAACCCCTGGCTTT
>JAHIUP010000064.1 GCA_018816925.1 Patescibacteria group bacterium | reverse complement strand
CATGAATAAGGGGGCGCTAACTCTGTGCCAGCAGCGGCGGTAATACAGAGCCCCCGAGCGTTATCCGGATTTATTGGGCGTAAAGCGTCCGTAGCCGGTCCGGAAAGTCTTTCGTTAAATACCTCGGGCTCAACCTGAGGAATGCGGGGGAAACTTCCGAACTAGAGGGTGTCAGGGGGTGATGGAACACACGGTGGAGGGGTGAAATCCGTTGATATCGTGTGGAACACCAAAAGCGAAGGCATTCACCTGGGGCAATCCTGACGGTGAGGGACGAAAGCGTGGGGCGAGAAGCAGATTAGATACCTGCGTATTCCACGCTGTAAACGATGGATGCTGGCTATGTGAAGTGTCGACCCTTCACGTGGCGAAGCTAACGCGTTAAGCATCCCGCCTGGGAAGTACGGCCGCAAGGCTAAAACTCAAAGGAATAGACGGGGTCTCACACAAGCGGTGGACCATGCGGCTTAATTCGTAGCTAACCGAGGAACCTTACCAGGGCTTGACATCCAGTCGAAAGCTCTCTGAAAGGAGGGCCTTCTCACAAGGACGACTGGACAGGTGATGCACGGCTGAACATGACACGGCCCTTCCTGGAGTAATCCAGGATGTAAAACCGGCTCATAACGGTGAAGCCCTCCTTCTTTTATAGTAAAATAAAAGAAAGGGTAATACCGTGGGAAGCATGAACACCAATTTCTGTGACTTTCTTGCAAATGTACGGAATGCGTATATTCTTGGGCTCCTCGCTGCAGATTCGTACTGGTGGTCTAGTTCACTGGGCGTAAGCAGCGTAGAACAGGAGCTTCAAGAGAAGTTCCACGAATTTGCTCGAGCCCTCGGATTTTCCGAGGAGCGCATCAAAGTGAGTAAAAGCGGGAACCATCTTTACGTGAATAGCCGTCCGCTTCTGCGAGCGTATAAAGCTGCCTTGCCAAGGATAAGAGACCTGGAGGACAGAGAACTTATTCGTGCGTATATCGCAGGGCGGTTTGATGGAGACGGCTGTCTTAATAGAGATTTGAGGCGAGATTGTCGGATTGTGTACGGAGAAAAGGCAGAGAAAGAAGAAGCTTTCACAGATAGAATGCTTCTTCGGAAGATTGGAGTTATGGAGACAAGCATAAATTACTACCGTACCTCCGGAACGTATTGCCTTTACGTATTCCGTGGAGTAGTTGGGGTGTTCCTTGAGGCAATTGCCCCCTATTCTATAAAGTTGCAGAAATTGGTGTTCATGCCCCGTAGAGACTTGATTCCTCGTTCTCGGTTCGAGGACTAATGGTGGGGGCAATAAGCCACCATTACACGCCGGGCTCCCTTAGGGGAGTATGGTATAGTCCGTACTGCAGGAAACTGCGGAAGAATATGGTCGTCAGCATGTACCTTGAGGCGCTCCGTTCAATCGGGTAACATGCGCAACCCCTACCCTGTGTTTTACGTGTCACAGGGAACTGCCTGGGACAACCAGGAGGAAGGCGGGGATGACGCCAGGTCAGCGTGTTCCTTTGACGCCCTGGGCGGCACGCATGGTACAATGGGGCCGACAACGGGTTGCGATGCCGTAAGGCTAAGCTAATCCTTAAACGGTCCCCCAGTTCGGATCGAGGTCTGCAACTCGACCTCGTGAAGCCGGAATCGCTAGTAATCGCCAATCAGCCATGTGGCGATGAATACGTCCCTGAGACTTGTACTCACCGCCTGTCACGCCAAGCGAGCTGGGAATGCCCAAAGTCCCGTCCTTGCGGCGGGCCTAAGGCAGGCTCAGTGAGAGGGGCGAAGTCATAGAGGCAAACTGCCTTTGTTGTGACCCTAGAGGGAAACCTCTAGAGAGAAACTTGGCTATATGCTGGAAACTCTGGGTATCCGGCGCTACTCATGGTAAAATAGGTCTATGAGTAAAAATGCGTCCGGTGCAGCAGACAATCAGCAGGGAAGTCCAGCCATCCTGTTCTGGGATGGTCATGACCCCTCAGAGACTACACGCCGAGCCCCAAGGAGAGTCCTTGGGTGAAGATATAGTCCATGCCCGGTGGCGACATTGGGGGAAACATGAACAAGGCACGTGTAGGGGAACCTGCGCGTGGAACATTTCATTTCCGAAGTATCGACCAGGATTGGTTTGCGGGAATTCTCAAACTGATCCTGAAGGTGTTGGCAGCTAACCTTCAAATGGCTGCTAGGGTCGGGGCAACTTTGAGGAATCAACTTCTCCTAGGTACCTTCTTTGCAAAGAAGGCCCTGGGTTTGCATTATTCGCCCCTTGAGGACTCGGGGCGCGCAAGCCCGCCAAAACCTAAGCAGTTAGCTTTTTGTCCCCTTTGACGGGGGTGTTGTTTTTGGGTAGAATAGGAGCGAGCTTTTGCCAGCGACGGGCACGTAGTTCAGCGGTAGAACGCTTCTCTGATAAAGAAGAGGTGGTAGGTTCGACTCCTACCGTGCCCACACAGGAAAACTTAACCAGGTTAAGTTTTCCACAGAGGGGGTCGGGGAGATTGGGTATCTCCCCGTGGTGGAAAAACAGCCCCGAGCTTG
>JAHIUP010000063.1 GCA_018816925.1 Patescibacteria group bacterium | reverse complement strand
GTAAAAGACGGTCAGTATGCAAGCAAGAGCGAGTTTCTCCGACACCTTATTCGGGAACGGTTGGAGGAAGAGGATATTCTAGCGCAGGTCAAAAAGAGTCAGCGTGAGTTTCGCTCAGAGAAGGGTAAAGTCCTGCGGTCCTTGAAGGATTTGCGCTAGCTCTCATGAAGATTTCCTACTCGCCGGAGTTTGAGCGGCGGTATCGGCGACTCCCTTTGGAAGCGAAGAGAAAAGCTGAGTCAAAAGAAGAGATTTTCCGCCAGAACCCCTTTGATCCGCGATTAAAAACTCATAAGCTCCATGGGCGATTAGGGAACTACTGGGCTTTTTCCGTGGATCATATGTATCGTATTGTCTTTCTCTTCGAGAAAGAAGGGGTTCGGTTCTCCGCGGTAGGCGACCATTCTTTGTATAAAAAGTTTACGTGAGTCCTTAGACCTCTCCATTTTATATGAAAAAGCTTTGTCCCCATCACAATATTCCTTTAGAGCAGGCCATCTTTTCGGGAGTGGAGGTGGATTACTGTTCTATGTGCTACGGGTTGTGGTTTGAGGAGGAGGAACTCCGCTGGGCGAAAGACGAGAGGGATAAGAATCTCGTATGGTTTGACGTGGACCTCTTCAAGCATCCCGAGAACTTCCGCATAGCTTCTGGAAGAAAATTGTGTCCCGTGCATCGTCTGCCCCTTTATGAGGTGCGCTACGGCGACTCCTCTATTCGTGTGGATGTGTGTCCCTTGGACCGCGGGGTGTGGCTCGACAGGGGGGAGTTTAAGGATATTGTGGAATACCTTAAAGAGAAGAGCGACTCTGACGTGCTCTACCATTACCTCGCGAAGCTCAAGGAAGAGGTATGGGAGGTGTTTTCAGGACCCGAACTGCTCTCCGAAGAGCTCCTTGATGTGCTCGCCGTGCTCAAACTCTTCCAGTACAAGTTTGCGGCCCAGCATCCCCGCCTCACGGCTCTCTTTGCCGCTTTCCCTAAATAGCCCTTCGGCTTCGCTCAGGATAAACTTGTAAAGGCATGGGGAATTCGCTAGGGTGAATGGGTGCGAGGTGAGGTGGCCGAGCGGCTCAAGGCGCACGCTTGGAAAGCGTGTGGGAGCAATCCCTCGTGGGTTCGAATCCCACCCTCACCGCCTATGATAGTTCCAATTCTCGCCCTCATTTCTGCTTTCTTCATTGGAGTGAACAGCATTTGCATCAGCAAAGGACTGGACCATGGCACGCGGCTCCAGGCGCTTTTCATTACCCTTTTGGTGAACAACCTGGTATTTTGGGCCCTGCTTTTTTTCTTCGTGGGAATACAGGCGGGAATACAGGCGTATAACATATCTATTATCGTTTGGTTCCTGTTTCTTGGACTCCTCGGGCCAAGCCTGGGCAGAATGCTCAATTTCAGTTCCTTCCAAAGAATCGGAGTGGCCAGAACCATGCCCATCGTTGGCGCCGCTCCTCTTTTTGCCACCTTCATTGCGATAGGTTTTCTAGGTGAACGCTTTTCGTTTTATATTCTCATTGGGATTTTTCTTATTATGCTCGGTATTGCGCTCTTGAGCAGGGAAAAGAATCAAAAAGGGGATAGAGCGGGAAAAAAGGACTTGCTCCTGCCTTTGCTAACCGCCTGCGTGTTCGGTCTTACAATTGCCCTTAGCAAAAAAGGACTTCTTATCCTTGAGAATCCTCTCATTGCGGTGACGTTCACCGTAACAAGCGCTCTCGCGGCTGTGTTGCTGTACACGGTTTTTTCCGGCAAGCTCAAAGAGCTCAAGCCGGTCAAACCGGCCTTTCTGTTTTATACGTTTGCGGGAATCGCAACTTCAATCGCCTTTTTGTCTAACTTTACCGCTCTTTCCAAAGGAAATGTTTCCCTTGTGGCTCCCATGCTCGCCACCTTTCCTTTGTTTGGCGTGTTTTTGAGCCATTTCTTTTTGCAGGAGGGCATTACCAAGAAAATCTGGCTGGGAGCGGTTATCATTGTGCTCGGAATTATTGCAGTTAATTTTAGTTCATAGTCGCGGTCTTGTCTCTTGACAATGTATAAACCAGTATATACAATTGAAACATGAAGGTTTTGCGGAGCCCCTTGGAATTTGAGTGGGATAAAGGAAACAGCGGAAAGAATTTCCAAACGCATAACGTAACAGATGGAGAGTATGAGGAGGTGTTTTTTGACCCCAACAAGAAGGTCGCCAGAGATGCCCCCCATTCCAAAGGAGAATCCAGAGATATCCTTCTTGGGCAGACAAAGAAGAGTCGTTTGTTATTTGTAGTGTTTACGGTAAGAAAAAAGCTGGTGCGTGTTATCTCTGCTCGTGATCTGAATAAGAAGGAGAAAAAACTCTATCTATGAAAAAGAATCTCAAGGTTCCAAAATTTAAGAGCGAAGCCCAGGAGCGGGCCTTTTGGGCGAAAATCAACCTCGCCGACTATTTTGAGGCGGAAGATTTTGATACAGCGTCCTTTCCCAATCTCAAGCCCTCTTCGCGGCCAGTTTCCCTACGCATCCCAGATTATCTGCTGTTGAGGATTAAAGAACGGGCCAATGAGTTGAACGTGCCGTATCAGTCGCTTATGAAGCGATATATTGCGCAA
The DNA here is from genome assembly GCA_018816925.1 of Patescibacteria group bacterium. Lineage (GTDB taxonomy): Bacteria > Patescibacteriota > Minisyncoccia > Minisyncoccales > UBA10102 > JAHIUP01. The sequence goes on along the minus strand of JAHIUP010000063.1, from coordinate 3,413 downwards.
GGGGCATTAAAGAATTCGTAGAACCGTTCTATGGCTTCCTCTCCCATAGAAGAAATAAAGAATCGACTGGATATCGCGGAGGTGGTCGGAGAGTACGTACAGCTCCAAAAGGCGGGAGCGAACTTCCGCGCGCTCTGTCCTTTTCACGCGGAGAAGAGTCCATCTTTTTTCGTTTCTCCGGTGCGCCAGAGCTGGCACTGCTTTGGGGGATGCGGAGAGGGGGGAGACATTTTTAAGTTTATTATGAAGGTGGAGGGGGTGGAGTTTGGAGATGCCCTTCGTCTTCTTGCCAAGAAGGCGGGGGTGGAGCTTCCCCAGAGAGATCCGAGGTCCGCCCAATGGGAGACGGAGCGTAAGCGCCTCCTGGAGATTTTGGAGCGTGCCTGTTTGTTCTTCGAGAAACAGCTTGCCGCTTCCTTGGCTGGCCAGGAAGTGCAGAAGTATCTCAAGGAAAGGGGTGTGCAGGAAGAGAGTACTGCGAAGTGGCGGCTTGGCTACGCGCCCGACAGTCAGCTTGGCCTTCACGACTTCCTTGTGCAGAGCGGGTACCGGAGTTCCGAGATTGGGAGGGCGGGCCTGCTTACGCGTTCAGGACAGGATACCTTTGACCGCTTTCGTGGAAGGATTATATTTCCCGTGTTTGACTTGAACTCCCAGGTGGCGGGATTCGGGGGCAGGGTGTTTGGCAGAAAGGAAGGAGAGGACCTCGCAAAGTATGTGAATACTTCGAGTACACCCGTGTATGATAAAGGGAGGATTCTCTACGGTCTCGACAAAGCAAAGCTTGCGATACGCCGACAGGACTTTGTCATTCTTGTGGAAGGGTATATGGATGCCATCCTTATGGCGCAGGCGGGCTGGGAGAATGTGGTTGCCACTTCTGGTACCGCGCTCACGGAGAACCATCTTCTTGTGCTTAAGCGGTATGCGTCTAACTTGTATGCGGCTTTTGATAGGGACGAGGCGGGTGAGGAAGCTACAAAGCGCGGCATAGAGCTTGCCCTTCAGCAGGGATTCCAGGTGCGTGTGGTCGCTATGCCCGCAGGCAAGGACCCCGCAGACACGGTGCTGGAGAATCCGGAGATGGTAGGGAAACTTGTTGAGCAGTCACAGTCCGTGTTTGATTTCTTCTTTGAGCAGGCCCTCTCTCGGCATCACAAGACAACTCCCGAGGGCAAGAGGGCGATTGGAGAGGCGCTCCTTCCTGTTATCCGGAAGATTCCCAATTCCATTGAGCGTGCCCATTGGATTCAGCGTCTTGCTCGGGAGCTCGACGTCAAAGAGGAAGACGTGCAGGAAGAGCTTCTGAAGATTAAGGCAGGGCCTTCGGCAATTGCGATTGCGCAAAGGAAGGCCGTTCTCCCCAAAACGAGGAATGAACTCTTAGAGGAGCGTGCCCTTTCTTTGCTTTTTCGGGTGCCCGAGGTTTTAGGAGAGCTTCAAGAGCCCCACCTTCAGTGGTTCTCTATCCGTTCCCGAGAGATACTCGCCGGCATGGCGAAGAACCCTTCCTTAGAATTCTCCCTGCTTGAACAGTCGTTTCCCGCAGACACCGTGGAGTTTCTTAGATGTCTTGCCATGACTGGAGAAATGGAGGAGGAGGCGGGGGATGCCCGGGAGGAATTTCTGATGTGTGTGGCAGAGCTCAAGGAGATTGCGGTGCGTTTCCGACTTGACGAAATTGCAAAAGAGATTCAGAAAGCAGAAGAAGCAAGGAATGGAGAGCGTGTGAGAGAGTTAGCTGAACTTTTCTCTGAACTCTCCCGACAGCTGCAATTAAGCTAACGCATATGCCAAAGAAGATAACATCAAGGAAAAAGCAGAGTTCCCAGAGGCCGCAGAAGACAGGCAAGCGTATCCTAAACGTTTCCCGCAAGAAGAAGGTTCCCAAAGGCAAGGTTCCTCCTAAGGCCTCACCCAGGAAGGCGCAGGTTAAAGCCAAGAAGAAGACGTTTCCCCAGAAGAGGAGCAAGGGCGTGTTCAAGGAAGAGAGGGTGCAGGAGCTTTTGGAGCGCGGGAGGCCTCGCGGCTTCATCACACATTCGGAAATTCTCTACCAGTTCCCGAACTTTGAGAAGGACATTGAGGGACTCGAGGAACTTTTCTCCCTTTTGGAGCGCGAGGGCATCGTAGTAGAAGAGGTACGAGAGTACCTTCAAGAGGGGCAGAAGGAAGAGAAAAAGGTCTCTTCTCTAGAAGCTCCCCTTGACTCCGTGCAGATGTATCTCAAGGAGATAGGGAAAGTGGCCTTCCTGACGGGTGAGCAGGAGCGCGAGCTGTCTAAGCGCATTGAGCAGGGGGAAGAGGAAGCGAAGAAACATCTTGCAAGGGCAAACCTCCGGCTCGTGGTATCCATAGCCAAGAAGTATGTGGGGAGGTCTTCTCATCTCACGCTCCTCGACCTTATTCAAGAAGGAAACCTGGGCCTGTTCCGCGCCGTAGTGAAGTTTGATTGGAGAAAGGGTTATAAGTTTTCCACGTATGCCACCTGGTGGATTCGCCAGGCCATTACGCGGGCATTGGCGGACCAGGCAAGAACTATTCGCATTCCCGTTCACATGATAGAAACCATAACGAAGTATACCCAGGCAAGGAGACGCCTTCTTCAGGATTTGGGGAGAGAGCCCCTTGCAGAAGAGATTGCCGCCGAAATGGGTTTTGAGATAGAGAAGATTCGCCAGCTCCAACGTATCTCCCAGGAGACCGTTTCCTTGGAGACCCCGGTAGGCGAGGACGATGAGGACAGCGTGCTCGCGGAGTTCGTGGAGGATGAGAAAGTAGCCCCCCCCTCTGTGGAGGCGGCCCGCAACCTGCTCCGCGAGAGAATACAGGAAATTCTGGTGGACCTCACCCCCCGGGAGCAGAAGATCCTTGCCTTGCGTTTTGGCTTGGAGGATGGGGTTATGCACACCCTAGAAGAGGTGGGGAAGGAGTTTGGCGTCACGAGAGAGCGCATCCGGCAGATTGAGGCCAAGGCCTTGGAGAAGATTCGCCAGCACCGGAGCGTGGGAAAGCTCCGCGGCTATTAATCTCTTTTTCCTTGCCCTGGCTAAGGCAGAGCTCTAAGGCAGAGCTTGCCCGCCGGCAGGAAGAGTTGAAAAATTCGTCTCGGTTGGGTATCATAGAATACTAGTACATTCTTAAATCTAGCTAGATGCCCCGGTAACGGGGCCATTCCCCGGTAGCTCAATGGTAGAGCGCTTCGCTGTTAACGAAGATGTTGTAGGTTCGAGTCCTACCCGGGGAGCCAGTGAGGAAAAGTCCCCGTAATCTGCGGCTTGCCGCGTTCTTCAAAAACTGCCAAAGAACCGGAAAAATATCGGCTCGAACCACATTTTAGTAAAAGAAAATTTTATTATTTTTGTGAAAAATAAAACGTGGGATAAGTTTGCCAAAGATTATGAGAAAAAGGT
>JAHIUP010000062.1 GCA_018816925.1 Patescibacteria group bacterium | reverse complement strand
GACGCCATGGCGGGGTACTTTTCAGGGCTCTACGTGTTCGACAACACGCAGGGAGAGATTTACCGATACGCCACACTCGACTCCCAACCGCAGGCGTGGACCGCAGAAGATTCCAGAAAGCCCGCTGAAGGAACCGCGTCTGCCGTAATTGATGGAAACATCTGGACCGCAACAGAACAAGGAGAGACCATGCGTTTCTGGAAAGGAAAATACGAGGAGACATTCGCCTTTCCCGCATACCCTAAAAACGCGAAGATAGTGCGCCTTCTCACTCAAGTAGACACTCCCCTTCTCTTCCTTATAGACACAAAAGAAGGCCGCGTGGTCGTCATGAATAAGAATGGGGAACTCACATCTCAATACAGAAGCCGTCAGCTTCTAGATGCCGCCTTGTCTCCTGACGCCAAAACCCTATTCCTCCTTCAGGAAGGGAACATTGTCACCATAAAGATTCCCTAAAAGAAAATCCCGCCAGTCCATGGACTGACGGGACCCTCTTACTTAAGCTCTACCTTTGCTCCTACTCCCGTAAGCTTCTGCTGAAGCTCTTGCGCCTCATCCTTCCCTGCCCCTTCTTTTAGGACTTGGGGCTCGGACACCGCAGCATCCACGAGGTCCTTCGCTTCCTTGAGACCTTTTCCGGTCACATCCCGCACCACCTTAATAACCTCAATCTTCTGCTCTCCAACGGCTGCGAGCACCACGTCGAAGGAAGATTTCTCTTCTGCCGCGGCTTCCCCCTCATCTGCGGGGGCCGCAGCCGCCATTGGGACGGCAGCCGACACACCAAACTTCTCTTCGAGAATCTTCACAAGTTCGGCCAACTCCAGGACAGAAAGCTTTTCTATGGATTCCACTAACGATTTGAACTTTTCGGGAACTGCGAGGATTTCTTCTTTTGTTTCTTTTGCCATAAGTGTAAATTTCTAATTATTGCTTGGCTTTCTGCGCCAAGATATATACCAGACCTTTTATGTTTCCCTGCAACACACCCATAAATCCCGTCAGGGGAGCTGCCATGGTTCCTACCAACTGACCCAGAAGCTGTTCCCTTGAAGGAAGGAGGGAGATGCGCTGGAGGGTCGCTCCATCCATTTCCCGCCCCTCCAGGAATCCAGCGAGGATATTCAGTTTTCCCGCCTTCTTCCCAAAGGCATACACCTCCTTGAGTGCGGCAAGCGGATCACCGAAAGCGAACACTGCGGCAAGCTGGCCTTCCAGGGGACGTAGGTTCATGGCGATTCCATGTTCCGCAAGAGCCCTTGAGAGCAGGGTCTTTTTCACAACCTGCATCTGGGCTTCCTTCGCCCTAAGCTGGGAACGCAAAACATTGAGGTCTTTCACTCCCAGACCCCGGTAATCCACAAACACCAAGGCCTTCTGGCGCTCCAGCTTCTCTTTTAGTCCTTCTTCAATTTCCTGTTTTTGGGATTTGGTCTTTGCCATAAAAAAACTGCGGGGGTTCCGCAGACATATCCCTCCCATATTCTGGAAGGGTATCCCCTACGCAGGGTTTATGCCATAAAGGAAACCTGCGGTCTGCGGAGAAAAAAGGGAGGGGGGCTTGAAAGGATGAGTCGAAACGTCCAAGCCCCCCCTTTGGATGGAACCGGCCCTCCGCCGGCTCCTTGCCCGTTGCAGGCTCAAGGGTCACTAGCTTGAGTTCTGCTTTGGCAAGTTTGAGTATATGCCTTTTGCAGAAATCTGTCAATGGAGGCGGGTGAAACCGGGTTTCACCCGCCTCATTTTTCACCGTAAATAGCGCGCCTTCGCGATATTATGTTCTTCTAGGGTTCTGCTAAAAATGGTTTCGCCCTCTTTAGTGGAAAGGTAATACAAATAAGGACTCTCTGTCGGGTTGAGGGCCGCCTCCATGCTTTCTACCCCGGGATTGGCAATAGGCCCCAATGGAAGACCGGTATACAAGTAAGTGTTGTAGGGAGAATCACGCTCCAAGTCAGCGCGGGAGATTGCTACGTTCCTCTCGCCGGTAATGTAGGAAATGGTGGCGTCTACCTGCAAAGGCATACCGTACTCAAGGCGCTTAAACAGGATTCCCGCAACCACTCGCTTGTCTTCCATGCTTTGTACCTCCTTCTCCAGCAAAGAGGCCATAACTACCACCTCATACACGTTCTCACCCTGGGTTCCTGCCAGGGTGCCATATTTCTCCTGGAAGTTCTGCAGCATGCGGCGCACGAGAAGCTCGGGCGTCTCTTCAATAGTAAGCTCATAGGTATCCGGGAAGAGAAATCCCTCGAGCCCCACATAGGATGGCTTATCTGAAAGGAACGGGAACATCTCTCGGAAGTCCTGGGGAGGTGGGAGGTCTAGGGCCTTCCGGTAGTCCACGGCAGGGAATCCCGCAACCTCAAATAACTCCTCTGCCTGGAACTTGCCCATGCCCTCGAGTTTCCATGCGATATCTCGAAGGTTCCAGCCCTCGGGAATCGTGAGGCGTTCCTTGAGCATATCCCCATCTCTCATTTTCCGGAGAATGGTAAGGGAGCTCATAGAAGGACTGAACTCGTAGGCGCCTGTCTGGAGTTCATCTGCCGCTCCCATAGTAAGAGCAAGGAGACGGAAGGCGGGGGCAGACCAGATGAGTCCCTCCTGCTCCAGACGCAGGGCAATCTCTCTTCCTCCCTCTCCCCTTTGAACAAGGAATATCTGTTCCGCTGAAGACAAGACATTCCTCGGCAAATACGCAACGCCAAGAGCCCCAGCAAGCAAAAGGAGAAGGAACGCATACAATATTCTTGTTCTTCTAATCATAGGAAGGGTACAAACAGGAATCCCGGATACTCCCTTTCCTTCCACTCGCCATCCTCGGTTTTCTCAAATCGCCACAGGGAATGCCCTATGGGAACTACAAGGGTGCCGCCCGGTCCAAGCTCCTCTTTCCAGGCAGGGGGAAGTTCTTTCCTGGGAAGTGCGGCGGATACAAGGATGCGCTCATAGGGCGCCTCTGCCGTATGGCCTTCGGCTCCATCCTTGCAGAATATCTCCACGAACCCCTTTTCTAGAAAGCCGTACTGCGCCACATTCGTCTTTGCAAGCTCGGCAAGCTCGGGAAAAACCTCTATGCCCACAACCCTGCCCTTTTCTCCCACAACGGCTGCGAGTAAAGCCGTAGTCCAGCCCGACCCCGCCCCAATATCCAGTACCCTCTCTCCTTCTTGAGGTCCAAGGAGTTCCAGCATGAAGGCCACCACCGAGGGCTGGGAAATGGTCTGGCCAAGACCGAGTGGCAGAGCTTCGTCTTCATTGGCTAACTGGCGCATATCTGGAGAAAGGAAGTCCTCTCGCTTAATAGCGCGGAAGGCCTGCACGATACGGGGCGTTTTGAGCACCCCCTTTTCCTGAAGCCGCTCTGCGAGTCCTTCCGTCATAAAGCAGTCCTTTCCAGTTCCTTGAGTTTTGCTCTGACCTTCAGGCGCTGCCAGAGTCCTGCCCGGTCAATAATAAGCACACCCTTGAGGTGGTCCATCTCATGCTGGAAGATGCGCGCCACCAATCCTTCCGCCTCAACCCGCACCCACTCCCCCTTAGGGGTTTGGCAGGCAACCACCACGCGTTCTGCCCTCTTTACGGGAAGAAAGATTCCGGGCAAACTCAAACATCCCTCCTCCTCCGTACTCCTCTCCTTGCTCTTGGAAACAAAGGAGGGATTGAAGAACCCGTGCGCCTTCTCGCCGTCTTGCGCAACAAAGATTTGTTCTGTCCTTCCTACTTGGGACCCCGCCAGCCCAATGCCGTCATTCTTCTCCATGGCTTTTACCATGTGGGATATCAGGGCTCGGAGTTCTGCGGTGCAAGAAGATACCTTCTCCGCCTTCTTCCTAAGGATGGAGTTCGGATAGAGGATAAGCGGGAGGGGGTTCATATTCCTACGGTAGGTTTTTGTACATGTGGATTCTGCGTTTCTTGCGCTCGAAAAGAGACGCCGAAGAGAATAAGAGCAAGGGAAATAATAAACCCGATATCCGAGATGACAATCATCAATGGACTCTCTACAAGGTTTCGCGGAATAACGACAACGATTGCGCTAATGAGCCCAAGGGCGATTAAGAGAGAACGGTACCGAAGCGTTGTGTCTAACCAATACTGCGCTACCTTGGAAAGAAACAGGGAAGCGGCGAGCAGAAACCCGCCCCAGAGCAATCCCGTATGGAATATTGCCACATACGTGTGTGTGCCCCAGTCAACGATTCCGGACTGCGCGTGAAACTCGGGAGTATTGGGGAAGAACACATTCAGCAAGACATCGAGGCCGAACAGGAAAAGCGTCAGGTAAAAGAAACGCTGGGCCGTATGCCTTTGAAAGAAATTGCTCACGGAGAACTTCACGATGTATGCCACCGCGATGCCCAAAAATATATGACTAAGCAAATATGCGAAGGCAAGCACTGTTTCCTCGTGCACAAAGAAGAAACTCACGAATCCGCGCACACCCATATAGAACGTCATGAACACGAGCGCCTTAAAGAAGAACTCGCTGGCGGGATTCGTCTTCTGGCGCTGCAAGATAAAAAACGCACGCCATGCAATAAACGCGCTCAAGATTGCGCTCGAGGTAAAGGAAATGGCGGTAGTATTGAAAGAAACAATGGGGTCCATAAGTATTGCAGGCCCGCCAGGACTTGAACCTGGAACCTTTGGTTTTGGAGACCAACGCTCTGCCAGTTGAGCTACGGGCCTATTTCTTCGTCTCCTTGTGGAGCGTGTGCTTCCGGCAGGAAGAACAGAACTTTTTCATTTCAAGCTTCTGCTCTCCTTCTTTGCGCATCTTCATCAGGGACTTACGCGTCATATAATTAACGCTCTTGCAATCTGCGCACTGGAGCTTTGTGTATGGTTTTTTCCTTTTTGTTGCCATGTTTCAGTTTATAATTAGTAGTTAATAGTTTGCAGCAGGGAAGGAGCCAGCGGGGAGAATTGAACTCCCGACCTCGTTCTTACCAAGAACGCGTTCTGCCACTGAACTACGCTGGCAAGCACTACTGGAGTTGCATTGTTTACCCGTCGAAGCTTTAGCGAAGGCAGGTCCCTAAGCTACCCCTGCATGCTTTAATTTTCTATCCTGAAACGTTCTTTATCAATAACTTTTATTCTTGTGGGCCGGGAGGGATTCGCCCTATCATCCGATAGGGCGCCCCGTCGAATGACTGGGGCGAACCCCCTCTCCTCTGTGGGCCGGGAGGGATTCGAACCCCCGTAGCCGTAAAGGCGCGACGTTTACAGCGTCGTGTAATTGACCGCTCTACCACCGACCCTCAAAGGCAATTCTACCAGAAAATCCCCTATTTGCCAACCCCGTAAGGCAACTGCGTTGCTTTACGGGGCAACCTCCTTCTCCTTACTCTTTCGCCACTCCTCAATCTTTTTGTGATCACCCGAGAGGAGCACCTTTGGCACGCGGTACTTTTTTCCCTTCCACTCCAGCACTTCTGGCCGCGTATAGTGAGGATACTCGAGCCCGCGCCCCGACGTCTCCCCTTCTACGAGGTAATTCCAGTGGGATTCTTCTTGAAGCGACTCCAGGGTGATTGCGCCCGGAACAAGCCGGGTGACGGCCGAAACCATCACCATGGCCGCCACGTCACCGTCCATAAGCACGTAGGGGCCTATGGATACCTCTTGCGCCCGAAGGACCGCCCGCACCCGTTCGTCCATCCCCTCATACCTGCTATTAAGAAATATAATCTGGTCATAGCTCTTGGCCCAGAGCGACGCCATTCTTTGAGTGAACTGCTTCCCTTTTGCGGAAGGGACTACTATCTTGCGCCTGGCCTTTTTGGGGCTGGCCTTTTCAACGGCACCAACCGCGCGCAACATGGGTTCTGCCATAAACACCATACCCGCTCCCCCGCCGTATGGTTTGTCGTCTACCTTCTTGTGTTTGTCCTTAGTAAAGTCCCGCAGATTGTGCGTACGTATGTCGATGAGTTTTTTCTCCCGCGCACGCTTAATAATCGATTCATCAAAATACGAATCGAATATCTCTGGGAATATCGTAATGATATCAAAACGCATAGACAAAGGAAGACGGCGCCACCCCCATGATAGCACCGTCTCTCCAGAAACGAAATCTTAGTTATACCTGGAGGTTGTCGAGAGGTTCACTGCTCTGGGCGCCCGGTCCCCTGCCTCCTTCGGGCTCCGCAATTTTGAGATTCACCCGCGCCTGGTTCTTCATTCCGATAATCCGCACGAGAGAACGGATTGCGCGAGCCGTAGCGCCTTGACGACCAACCACCACTCCCATGTCATCTTTGTGCACGTTCAAAGTAAGCAGAACGCCCATTTCGTCAATCCTGCGTTCCACCTGCACATTTTCCGGATGGTCTACCAGTGCCTTTACGACTATCTCCAGCACCTCATGGTAACTGGGATTCTCTTCTGCCATACAGCTTTGGGAGGATAAACGGATACTCTGAATCCCGACCTTTCTAATCACCCTGTGAGTAGTTCTTTTCTAGTGCGGATTGGATACTCTGTCAACCCCCACACCAGAACAAGCAGTGGGCTTAGTCTTCGCGCCGGGGCAAAGACCCCTAGGCGCGAATCTGCTTGTTTGGTGTGTGGGTCAATGCCAAAATTTAGAGACCCCTCTTTCTAGAAAGAGGGGTCTCTGTAAGGACCAAGTAGCGATTGTCCGTCTGACTAGAAATGAAGGCCCTCTCCCGTAAACATTGGTGGCGGGTCCTTACTACCCCCCATATCCTCTCGCAACACGCCAAAAGGAGCGCTGCGGGGCGTTACACTTCTCTGCGAAAATCCTGGTGTTCGCTCGGGAAACCCCCTGGGAGGATCGTTCTTTCCCTGAGCAATTCGCATCGCAACTATTTGCGCAGCGCGGCGGGAGCCATTACTTGACGGCACAATTTTCCTCCTTTACATTCCAATATGAAAGAACTGGTCCCTCTTAGTAACCTCTCAAAACATCGCCTCTTTCTTCTTCCCCTAGAACTTGAAAGGAAAG
>JAHIUP010000061.1 GCA_018816925.1 Patescibacteria group bacterium | reverse complement strand
GTTGCGCTCATCAAAGGAAAGCGACCCCCACCACGCGTCTTCAACATAAAAATAGAGCTTCTCGCTCATCTTCCTGAGCGTCGCGGTGAGCTTTGTTCGCCCTTCCGCATCAAGAGAAAAGTCCACGGAAAAGGCCTCCTGCTGTTCCAGGGAGTCCGCGCGCGCGCTTCCCGCCGCGGAGAACAGCAAAAAAAACAAGAGGGCCGCAAAGATACTTCGTCGCATAATGGTATCGTAGCAATTTTCCGAATGCAAGAAAAGCGTTCTAGGAAAAACTCCGAGAAGTGAAGCCGCCTTGAGCTCCTTACTTATGAGACGAAGCCGTGTTCCGCGAGGTACGAAAGCACACGCTCTCCATTCGGCTCAATGTTTTTCTCCTCTGCAGTGTCCAGCGCAAGTTCGGGGTGCTCGGGTTCCTCGTAGGCATCGGAAATCCCGGTGAAAGAAGCAATCTCTCCCGCCCGCGCCTTCTTGTATAGTCCTTTTTGGTCCCGCCGTTCGCACACCTCCAAAGGACAGTCGCAAAACACTTCCACAAAGTTCTCCACGGATGCGCGTACCTCGTCTCGCTGGGCCTTATAGGGAGAGATAAATGAAGTGATAACTCCCACTCCATTCCTACTCAAGAGTTTTGCCACAAACCCTATCCTCCGAATATTCTCATCCCGATCCTCCTTTGAAAAACCGAGGTCTCTGCTTAGGTGCTCGCGCACCACATCCCCATCAAATCGCTCTACTCTGTATCCCTGCCCTTGAAGCCGTTCATACACGAAATCTGCGATTGTGGTTTTTCCGGCAGCCGAAAGACCCGTGAACCACAGCACAAATCCCTTCTGTTGCCGGAGCATTGGCTGTTTGTCTATAGCGCCTACCAATACGCTATAACTTTGAGTGAGTAAATTATACACCTCGGGACGAATAAGCCATTCGGGAGGGGTCTGACGTTCCGCAACGTACTTGCGCAGCTGCGTACCGCTAAAAGAAACCCGATCTTCCTCGGGAGCATCGGGCAGGAAGGCGTGCTGGTGCAAGGAAGGGCGGAATACCACCTCGGGATACTTTAAGATCTCAATGCCCACTTCTCCTGGCTCAAACTTCTCAAAAATCTCTTGCGCGGCAAAGGGAGCGTAGTAGTCCCCTACTCCCGCATGGTCTCGTCCCACGATAAAATGCGTGCATCCGAAGTTTTTGCGCAAGAGCGCGTGGAACACCGCCTCCCGAGGGCCCGCGTAGCGCATCTTCAAAGGAAGAATCCCAAGGAGCGTGCGTTCACGCGGATAGTATTTCTCAATAAGAATCTCGTAGGCCCCCATGATGTACTCGTCTTTGAAATCCTGAAGCTTCTTCTCTCCTATGACGGGCTGAACAAACAGGCCGTCTGCCTCCTCCAGGGCTTTCATCTGAAGAAACTCATGGCCCCTGTGGGGCACGTTTCTCGTCTGGAACGCCACTACGCTGTTCCATCCCCTACTCTTGAAAAGGGCACGGGTCTCTGACGGAGAAAAGTTGTGTTCTGGAAAAGGATGGCGCTTGTCATCTAAAAGAAGCGCCTCCCCTCCCAAAAGAAAGGGCTTCATCGCGTATATTCCTTCTACCCCAGGATGACGCTGGTCCCTGGTGCCAAAGACCTCCTGCGCAAAGAATTCCTTGTCGAACGCGTACGCTTCCGGGTTCCGGAGCACGGCAACGGGCTCACCTGATTCCCCAACCAAAAGAACTTCCTCCCGCCCATGAAGCGCCTCCGCCTCCTCCGCAGACACATCAAGCACCACAGGGATAGGCCAGAGGAGACCGCTTTCCAGACGCATGTCTCGCACCACTCGTTCAAAATCGCCTTTGCGGAGAAATCCCCTCAATGGAGAATATACCCCCCTCCCTATATTCCTCGCGTCTTTCTCTTGTTCCCGGTCCAATGAAAGGAAAGGCATTTCATGCGCTCTCGCGAGAATAGCCGCTCTTTCTGCAAGAGACGCAAGTGTATCCACGAGTGTTCCTCCATGGGGAATACTCAAAGCCATACAGGAAAAGCGGCAAATGGAAAAATGCGAGGCAATACATTCGAAACAAGCTCTCGGAGGCGGTTTGGCGCGGTCTCGAGCGGAGCGAGAGCAAACCACCGAGAGCGCAGACCCCAAAATCTCGCTGGAGATTTTGAGGGTCGGTTGTTGAGAATGCTATTGCCTCGCATGGATGAGTGTTACGTTTCTTGAGGAACGTAGGTAGGCACAAGCTCTCGGAGAATCCTGCGGATATCTTCCTTGCTTCCCTGCTGGACCACCTCCTTGAGCTGCTCTAAAGCCGTGGAAAGCTTGCCCTCATCTACGAGAGGAAGCTGTGCGTGGAAAATCTTATGATGACGCGTGGCAGCGGTTCCCTCCTCCGCGCTCAATATTTCCTCGAAGAGCTTCTCCCCGGGCCGCATACCAGTAAACACCACGGGAATGTCGCGGTCTGGCTCCAACCCCGAAAGACGTATCATATCGTAGGCGAGGTCCAGAATCTTTACGGGTTCCCCCATATCAAGCACGAACACCTCTCCTCCTTCTCCAATGGCTCCCGCCTGCATCACGAGAAGACAGGCCTCGGACGTCACCATGAAGTATCTCTTCATCTCGGGATGCGTAACTTCCAAAGGACCTCCCCTCTTGAGCTGGGAACGGAACAGAGGAATGACGCTTCCCCTGCTATCTAATACGTTGCCGAAACGCACGGACACGAACCTCGTATGGTTCTTTTGGTTAAATGCCTGGCATATCATTTCGCCTGCCCTCTTGGAGGCCCCCATCACGGAGACGGGATTCACTGCTTTATCCGTACTAACAAAGACAAAGGTCTTCACCCCCGCGTGTAGGGCGGCGGCCGCCACCGCCCCAGTGCCCAAGATATTCGTGCGCACCGCTTCCTCTGGATACTGCTCCATAAGGGGGACATGCTTGTAGGCGGCCGCATGGAACACCACGTCGGGCCTTAGTTCCCCAAAGAGCTTTGTCATACGTTCCCCGCTCCGGATATCTGCCACCACGGGAACCACGGAAACACGGGAGCGCTCAAGCTCTCGGGCCACGGTAAAAATCCCGCTCTCGTCCTGGTCAAGCAGAAACACGGTCTCGGGAAAGAATTTCACTGCCTGTTTTGCGAGTTCCGAACCAATGGAGCCCGCGGCTCCCGTAACAAGGACGCGTTTCCCCTGCAGAAACCCCGCTATGGACTCGGTGTCCAGAGAATGGGCCTCTCTTCCAAGGAGGTCTTCCACCTGCACCTCCCGAAGCTGTTGGAGAGAAATCTCGCCATGGAGGAGTTCTTCCAAAGGCGGCACTATCTTAATTGCGGAAAGTCCTGCCTGCCTGCCTGCCTCCACCGCTCTTCGAATAAACTTGGAGCCCGCGGTGGGCAAAGCAATAACCATTGCCTCAAGGCGCAGCTCCGAGACGAGCTCGGGAATGCGTTCAATGGAACCGAGAACCTCCACCCCGTGGATAAAGGTGCCGTGCTTTCCCTGGTCATCGTCCACGAACCCAACAGGAGCGTAGAGACGGGGTGAAGCAAGAAGGGCGTTCCGCACAAGCTGTGCCCCCGCGTCTCCCGCTCCCACGATAAGGGTACGTTCCCCTCCCTGGATCCTGCCTCCCAGGGACTCCATCCAAAGGCGCTTTGCCAAACGGATTCCTCCCGTAAACACGAAAATAAGCACGTAGCTCAAAAGAAACACGGAGCGGGGAAATTCGGCAAGAGCCGGAGTATCTCGAAACATAAGAAGGACGAGACCCGCGAACAAGGCGCTTCCCAAAAGCGCCCTTCCTATAGAGAAGATATCCTCCAGCCCCACATGGCTCCAGGAAAAGGAGTAAAGCCGGAATATGGCAAAAGAAAGCAGGGTGGAGCCGAGAATGAGGCCAAGACCGCACAGAAGCGTGCCCCCAAGATACGGAGCAGGGATGCGTCCGTCAAAACGCAAAAGAAATGCTAACACCACGGCAACGGCTATGGCCGCTGTATCTGCTGCCGCGAATACGCCCTGCCGGTGTTCCCGAACTCTCTTATACAGGGATTCCCCACGAATGTCGTGCTCCATAATACCTTGCTACTATAGGACAAATGGAAGCCGCTGTCCACCGGCCGTTTGACAACTAAAGAACATATTCTATACTATACAAAACTACATTATCAGAGAAAGAGAAGTTTCAATTGCCCCTAGAATATTGAAATGGGACGGGTGGGTTGCTAAACGGGCAGCCGGGGCTTAAAAATCATTGGTTCTGCATGGAACTTCCACGTGCTCTGGTTAGAACCATTCTTCTATTCACTGATGGCCTTGTTCCAAGCGAGCAGACCGCAGGCTCTAGAATACTCGCCGATTGGGTGCTGGACCGCTACGCGCGCAGATAGACTAACCCAAAAGTTCCATGATTCAAATCATGGAACTTTTGACACTATCCATATTTTCGCCTACTCGCTTTTCTCTTCTGCCCAAGCACCGAATCAATTTGCTTATACAGCGCTGTTTTGTGGTCGAGCTTCTCTACCGCACTGCGAATTTTTTCCTCTTGCCTTTTATTTGAGGCCTTCACAATTTCCTCAAGCAAAAACTCGGGCCAGAACATAGCGGGGTGGCTCCGTTTAAATCGTTCCCATTCACTTCTCTCGTGAAATCGTTTCTCTTGCCTCTTCTTTATTGGTTTGCTCCGTTCCGCAACCATACGAAACCCCTGACCAGAATCTGCAAGCCAGGAAGCTACCCGCGCTATGGTACCTTGTCCAACCCCAAGATTTTCCCGGATTATTTCGTATTTACGGCCTTCCAAAAGAAATTTCGCAATTTGTATACGCGTTGCCAGCATAATGAGTTCCGAACGCGTGAGAAGATCTATCAAAAATTGCGCCATTTCTTCTGGCCCCTTAAGAGTTACAAGTGCCTCGCAGAACTCCTGCAGGAGTTCTGCCTGCTGCTGTTTTGAAATTCTTCGCGGGTTTGCCATATTGTTTTTTTATTATACCAAAAACATCATATTAAGACAAAACTTCCACGATTCAAATCGTGGAAGTTTTGTCGTACTGCGGAAAAGTTCAAAAACCTCCGAAAGGCCTCCTTTGTTCAGTCCCAGAGGATATACGCTTCCTGAAGCAACTCTGCGGTTTCCTCCCACTCAAGACAGGGGTCTGTTATAGATATTCCATACTGAAGCTGGGAAGGATCATCTCCAAGCTTTTGATTCCCAGAAAACAAATGGCTCTCCAGCATAAGACCGATAATTCCCTTATTCCCGGCGCGCCGCTGGGCAAGAACGTTCCGGAACACTTCTTTTTGCCTCTGGGGGTCTTTTGCCGAGTTTCCGTGGCTGCAATCAACAACGAGACGGGGAGGAAGACCTGCCTTCGTAAGACGCTCCATGGCATCTGCCACCGCCTCTGCCCCGTGGTTAGCCCCATGGGTCAAGCTCCCCCGAAGCACAAGGTGGCATGACGAATTCCCTTTTGTGCGCACCTGCAAAATCATCCCCTCTTCTTCGCTTACGCCAAAAAACGCATGAGGATTACTCGCAGAGACAATAGCGTCTACTGCCAGCTGTACACTGCCTCCTGTGCCGTTCTTAAAGCCCACGGGCATCTCAAGGCCGCTTGCCATCCTCCGGTAGGCCTGGGCTTCCGAGCTCCTTGCCCCCACCGCGGTCCAGCTTACGAGGTCCCCCAAATACTGGGGGGTTAAGGGGTCTGTAAACTCCGTGGTCGTAGGTACCCCAAGCTCCAAAACTTTAAGCAAGAACTTGCGGGCTTCTGCGAGCCCTGCTTGAAGGTCAAAGCCCCCCGTAAGAAAAGGGTCAGACACAAGCCCCTCCCAGCCAACGGTAGTGCGGGGTTTTTCAAGAAAGGTGCGCATCACAATAAAAAACCGCTCTGACAAACTGGGAATGAGAGAGGCGAGACGCTCGGCATACTCCCGCCCGCTCCCCTGCGGGTCATGGATGGAACAAGGCCCCACAATGAGCATCAAGCGCTCATCTTTCCCTTCTAGAATATCCCTAATGGAATTCCGGGAAGAGCGGAGGTATTCTGCTGCCTTGTCAGAGAGAGGAAATTCCCGCTTATAGTGTGCCGGTGGAGGGAGTCGTGATATTGACATATTCTTATCCATATCAAAGCTATACCTCTCAGTCAATGTCCTTCCCGCGCGCCATTCTGGACTTCCCTGGCGATTTGCGGAACAATAGAAATAATTGTTATATATGCCTACTATGATTGAGAGAATTATCAAGGCCTTTAAAGAATCGCAGAAGGATTACGAGCTCCTCCAAAAGAGCAAACATTGGCAGAAGGAACTTGATAGAAAAAAACATTTGTACGAACCTGACTTTCTAAGGAATTTCAGAAACAATACATTGTCGGATGGGCTGGATGATTGGTTCCCACCGGCAAAACAAAAAGAAATCTTCTGCGATTTGCTAGCCGAATGCGGCAAAGAATTTGTCTTTGCAAACTTAGCAGAGAAGAACGTAGGCAATTCCCCTCAAGTATTCAACATCGGGAACAAGGTTGTGGATTCCGGCCAGAACTTTTCCATCCGGTGGCTCTTCGACCTTACGAACTCTGTGTTCTCAAGAACGAAAGTTAACTACGTGTGCGAAATTGGCGGAGGATACGGTTCGCTTGCGCAGAAGATTCGTGCAAACATACCATGTAAATACATTTTGATTGATCTCCCCGAAACAAACGTATTGTCAAGCTACTACCTCAACGAGCACTTCCCGGAGTTGAAGTTCCTCCTCTGCGACGAAATACAAGGCAAGTCCGTGGAGAAAGCGCAGATAGACCAGTATGATTTCGTTATCGTTCCCCCTTGGTACGATATCAAAGGCCTCAAAATAAATCTCTTCATTAATACGAGATCCATGATGGAAATGTACCGCGAGGTTATTGCCAAGTATTTTGATTTTATCCAAAACAATATTGCAGATAACGGCTTCTTCTTCAACATCAATCGCTATTATAAAGACACCATGGGTTACCCCATTAAACTATCTGAATACCCATACGATGGGCACTGGAATGCCGTTTCATCGAAACCATCCTGGAAACAACAGCACATTCATCAGTTGTTAGCGCAAAGAACGCCTGGGCGGGGAAATATAAAAGCGGAGCTCGTTAAAATTGAACAACTCTACCAAGAAAATAAAAAACTGGGCAAAGATCTCAAGAAGATTGGTGCGAGTAAAAAACTCCTGCTCTTTATCATTGGGCTTCCTTTTAAGCTTTTACGACTGGTTTTACCCAGTCATCTTTACAAAAAAGCAAAGAATGAAATTATATCGCAACTGTAGCTATATCAAATAAAACAACGTCATTGACGCGCATGAATACCAACATATTACGAAGGCCCTAACGAGCCTTCCCGGATAGAGCGGACCGTACTCCTCTTCCTTCTACTATGTTATCCTCATCATCTGCGTCAACATCTTGGAATCCAGCTTCCTCAAACCAGCCCCGCACCTCAAAAGCAGTAGTCGGGTTGTCATAGCGAGGAGAAAGCATATCAAAGTTATCAAGCACGGCCCATTCTTTGAGCTGGGCGGCAGGAAGCGGCAAGTAACCTCTATAATCTGCGATAAAAAAGAGGAATCTGTTTATGCGCCGTCCCTGTGGAAACCGGGCTATTATGCTTGTAGGTTGCCACCAAAAAGAGACCCACGCGCGGGTGAGGGTATAGAGGACGGTAGGATTCATCCTGGCTGTCAGCGGACGAACCCAATATTTTGCAGAGAGAAGCCGGCGCGCCAAGCTTTTCTTATACACGTCCACGGCAAAACTCCCTCCTTTCTTGACAAGAAAAGCTATCGCCAAAAACGACCTGTGGGGATCGGCAGTATGCTGAAGCACTCCAAGAGAAACGGCGCGATCAAAAAAAGCAGGAGGAAAGGGCATGCGCTCAAGCTCTGCTTGCACCAGCATAAGATTGTCCCGCCATCCATTTGACTCATAATTCACCTCTACGCCGCGGCTTGCATCAAACGATACCACCATTGCGCCTGTTGCAGCTATAACTTCAGTAAATCTCCCCGCTCCGCACCCTACCTCCAAAATGACCTCGCCTGTAAGATCTTCTCCCCATCGCGTCACCTTAAAAAAACGCTGCTTTGAAATAGGGAGTCCGATTACGCTATCTAGCTGGGTCTTGGCATGACGAAACCACTGGAATCCAAACGAATCTGCATAGTGGCCCTCTTTCACGAACCTGGGGATAAAACCAATCACGGGGAACCTCAACTTACAGGCCGCACACGATAATTCGCCCGTCTTCACCCTGCCTTCTTGTTCTTCTTCAATGGCTAAAGAAAGCTCTGCCTTGCAATCAGGGCATGCCAAATATTGAAGATGCTCTTTCCTCATAGGGTACGTACTGCCCTCTCTAACGCTTTCCCCACGAATACAATCTCTTGGGGCGTAATACTTGGATAAAAAGGCAGGGCAATCGTCCGCTCGCTTAAGGACTCTGCGACTGGGAACATTCCTCGCTTATATCCAAACTCCTTCTGGTAAAAAGGCTGCAGATGGATACACTGAAAGTAGGATCTACACTGAATCCCCTTTCTTTCCATTGTCGCAACAACCCGGTCCCTGTCCTCCCTGGAATACTCCGGAGAAAGCGCAACTACATACACAAACCAGCTCATCTTGGCAACGTACGGCGCAAGGGAAGGCGTCTCCAGCCCTGGAACCTGTGAGAGCTTTTTAGTATAGAGAGCTGCAACGCGCGCTCTCTTTTTTATAAACTCTCCCAGACGAGAAAACTGGACCAGCCCGAGAGCCGCTTCCATCTCGGGCATACGGTAGTTATACCCAAGCCGCACATGCTCCAGCCACGCTCCCCCTTCCACCTTCTTCCCTTGGTTTGCCATGCTGCGGCACAAATCAGCAATTTCTTTGGAGTCCGTAAGCGCTACCCCTCCCTCTCCCGTTGTTATTTGCTTGTTTGGATAGAAGGAAAAAATGGAGGCGTCGCCAAAACTCCCGCAGGACCTTCCTTTATATGCGGAACCAATTGCTTCGGCGGAATCTTCAATAACCTTCAGCTTATGCTTTTTTGCGATACGCAGAATTACGTCCCAGTCACAGGGATGTCCAAATACATCTACCGCCAAGATCGCCTTAGTTCTTTTGGTAATCTTTTTCTCTATTTGAGAAACATCAATTGTCCTCGTCTTCTCTTCCGCATCAATAAAGACAGGCCGCGCTCCCTCATACAGCAAACAATTGGAGGACGCAATGAAAGAGAATGGGGTCGTGATCACCTCATCGCCTTTCCCAATCCCAAGAGCTCGCACAATTAAGTGAAGAGCTGCGGTGCCCGAGTTCACCGTAACCGCATACTTCTTGCCCGCCTGCTTTGCCAACAGCTTCTCAAGCTCCCTCCCATTCTCACCCAAACTCAATGAGGAGGTCTGGAGAACCCCCCGCACCGCCCTGCGTTCTTTTTCACTAATGGAAGGTTTCGCCAAAGTAATCTTCATATCTTTTGTTATATCTTCAAGCTTAGAGAATACTATACTACATAGTATAGTAATATTTAGCTAGGCGCGATAGGCAGGGAAAAACGAGGCGTCCTCCGTCTTACCAGAGACCTCTTGCCGCATGCCAGCGAGAGCGTCGTACGCTTCCCTGTTATGAACAACCTTGCCGAGAAAGACGGACTTCCTGCTGGGCGTGAATGACGCCTTGAACTGGAACAAGGAATCCTCTTTCCCTCCCACTCCCCCTCCAAGGTTGAGGAACTGGAATCCCCGCGCCTTTCCCCAAAGAGCCGCCCGGTACAAAAGAAGTTCGCTCGCGCAGGAGGCGCGGAATTCAAGGTCGGAACCTGCAAGGTGATACGCGAGAAAAGGGCCGGAAGCGAAGAACAGGGCGGAGGCAATAACCTTTCCTTGCAGTTTGGCTGCTGCCAGAAACGCAAAGGGCTTGAGTTCCTCTTTCACAAAAGCAAAATACTCCCTGCCAAAGCTGTAGCGGCCCTCCGCTCCCCTCCGCTCCATGGTGGCCTCGTACAACCGTATGAACTCTTCCATAAGCTCCAGTTCTTGGTCAAACACAATCTCCACTCCGGTCTTCTCTGCGGTCTTAAGGTTGCGCTTCACCTTTGGAGAAAGCTCTTCTTGTAAAACCTCGTTGGGCTTCGTGAGATCCCACATCACCACCTGTCCCCTGGGAACCAGGGCGTTCGCTGGAAACAGCTCGTGGTTTCCCAAAACAGGATGGAAGAAACGAACGAATTCCGCCACGATGCTATTCTCCCTACAGGAAGCACGGAAGGCATCAAAGAATTCTTTTGCAAGGTGGGGGTCTTTTGGCTCAAAGACCGGTCCCCCGTATCCATAGGGCGAGACAATGTCATAATACCTCTTTCCTTTGAAAGAAAAGGGCGCTTCCCTCAGCAAAAACGGGTAGAGCGCCAAACCGCGCTCACCCTCAAAAAACGCCAGCTTGCCCTGCCCCTCTCCTGCTAACTCTGAAAGCCGCAGGTACTCGGGGCGGTAGTAGACGTCCAGCTCCGGGAACTTACCAATGGCTTCTTTTGCCGCTGGGCTTTGGGGGTTTAATATCTTTAGCATAAACAAATACTAACTAGGAATGCTAAATCCGAAATCCGAATATCTAAATACGAAATAAGCACGAATGACAAAAACGGGAAACGCAAGGAGATACTGCTTTCCAGGAAGCTCTCGGAGCCCCGACGGCATGGTCTTCGACGAATGTCGGAGCGTCGGGGCGAGAGCGCAACCCCCGAATCCGCGCTGGCGGATGAGAGGGGTGATTCCTGGAAGCAGTATTCCGAGCGGTAGTGATCATTGCGCATCAGCGTGTAAGGTCTTTAATAAACTCGTCTTGCAATCCCCCTTCTATCTCATAAAGCCCTTCTCGTTTCACAAGCACAGCCCACAAGGTCTGGAAGATAAGCTTCACGTCCAACCGCAAACTCCAGTTTTCCACATATTCCACATCGTACTTGAGGCGATCCTTCCAGAGCATTGCCCTTCTTCCCTTCACGAGAGCCAGGCCCCCCATGCCGGGACGCATCTCCAGGCGCTTTCGCTGTTCCACATTCAGCCATTGAATCTGTTCTGGAAGCATGGGACGAGGACCTATTAAACTCATCTCCCCCTTAAGCACATTAAAGAGCTGAGGAAGCTCATCTAACCCCCAGTCGCGAAGCGCCTTCCCTACTCTCGTGATGCGAGCGTCTCCCTCTTCAATTCCGAGCTTCAGGCCAACGGTATCTGCCTTGTATATCATGGTGCGAAACTTATAGGGAACAAATTCTTCGCCGTCCTGTCCCGCTCTTGCTCTTCTGTAAAACACGGGACCGGGAGAATCTAGTTTAATGAAAAGAAACGCTGTTAAAAAGAAGGGGGTCAACAGCAAAATGGCGACGCATGCTCCCCATAAATCCATCTGCCGCTTTATGATAAGACCTATCGTGCGCATACCTAGAGCTTTTCTTGAATCAAACGCTCATATACTCCACGCATGCGCTGGAACACCCCGTCTTCCGCAAATTCCCGCGCCACCTTTTCCCTGCCTCGTTTTCCCATTTCGGCTGCCTCCCCAGAATGGGAAAACACCCAGGAGAGCGCTTCCGCAAGCTTCCGGGAATCTCTGGGAGGAACAAGCAAACCGGTCTTTTGGTGATCCACCGACTCCTGGCATCCCCGGATGTCACTCACTACCACGGGGCGTTCCATGGCAGAGGCCTGCAAGGTGGAGCTTCCAATGCCTTCTCGCAAGGAAGGAAGTACGAACACATCCATAAGCGGATAGAGCTCTTCCACGTCAAAGCGCTGGCCTAAGATAATGGTATTTTGCGCAACATCGTACTCTCGCGCCATGTCATTCGGGTTGAAACTGTCTTTTTTTACGGGATCTGCGGGCCCCACAATGAGCAGGACGCTGTCTGGGTACTCTTGTAGAAACGATCGGAATGCCTCGAACAGGGTGGGGTATCCTTTTTCTCTCACCAAGCGTGCGACAATTCCCACTACTTTCTTATTAAGGGGGATGCCGAGCTTCTCTTTTTTGCGCTTGATATCCGCTTCAGAGAACTTTGCGGGATCAAAGCGCTCTAGAGAAACGCCTGTGCCCAGATAAGTGATACGATGTTTCTTGTATATCCCCTCGCGTACCAGCGTCTCAATATCTGTGTTGTTAATGGAGAATGTATAGTGGGAACAAAAAGCTACCACCCGTTCTATCCAAGAAAAGACAAGCCACTTGAATCTGGACGAAGAATCCTCGCGCACATACATGCCGTGGATGGTGTTTACGCGTATCGGCACGCGGGCCAGCCAAGCCGCAACTTGTCCGAGAAGGGAGGCCTTTGGGGTATGCGTGTGCACAATATCAAAATGTTCTTTGCGGAAATACCAAAAAAGCTTCCAGAGCGACGCGAGATCCGCAATAGGGCTCACGCGCCGCTGAATCTCAATCGTTTTCACCCGAATGCCCTCTGCCTCTATGCGTGGAATAAGTTCCCCTGGCGAGCATACCGCAGAAACGTCATACCCCTGCCGTTGGAGAAACTTCATCTGCTGCATCAATAGAAACAAAAGCGTCATATCCACGCTTGCCACGCGGCATACCTTAATTGGGCTATTGTTAAGTTTCATGCGTTTGCTTTATTTTTTGAACACCACAACCATCCCTGAACCCGCATCTTTCATTGATACAAGGGAGAAAAAATTGCGCAAGAGAGAATTCGCAAAAACCATACATTGGGCGCTGAAATAGAGAAACCCTGCGGCCTTGGGTAAATTCGGCAGAAAGAAAAAACCAGCATCCATATATACCGCCTTTACCGGAATGAAGGATTGTATTTCGTTTATCAAGGAATCCGGGGAATACACGTTAAAGTGGGTCTCTTTATGCTGGAACATCTTTTTACCTGCGAGTTTATTGATTAGCTGCTTTGCCCAAAAATTATAATTCGTACACATAATAATAAGATATCCGCCGTCTTTTAGTTTGCCGTACGCGTCTTGCAGAAGGTTCTTGGTATTTACCGCATGATCATAGGAAGCTATGAAGGAGATTACGTCCGCCGTGTCCGCGTGAAGCGGCAAATTGCGGGTTGAGTCATATTGCACCAAAAACGCGTTCTCGGGCAGGACGGATTGAGGAACGGCCACTTCTGCCGGAATGTGAAACGGCTCAAGGCCGTAATAGGCATGGTATAAGCCCTTCAGATAAAGCGCATACTCTCCCGTGCCGCAACCTATATCAACCATAATGTTTCCACTATACCGTTGCAGGATCTGGCGCAAAGAAAAAATCTGGGAGTCCAGGCATGCTTTTCTGAATTTTTTATTCGTGAAGAAATTCCCCTCCACCTCTTCTTTTTTCATTGGAGAACCCTCGCTTTCGCATACTCCGGTGAAAAAAGAGAAAAAGCCGTTGGTCTTGTCCTGTGGAAATTTCTTCAAACAGGATACGCACCAAAAAAATCTGCCCTCCTTCGTAGATTGGGGCGCTACCGATGCCTTGCAGGCAGGGCATTGCAAAACGTCATCAAAAATCATTTACATGAGTCGTTTTAGGAACAGACGCCAGGAAATTGGCAGCAGGAAAGACGAAAGAGCCAGCAGGCAGAACAAAAAAGCGAATTTTGGATATTGACCCCTCTGGATAGCGGCCTTTCGCGCATAGAAAGCCGCTAAAATCTGTTCCCGGTTGCGCGTATTGGTCACGCTAGAACTTAAAACGCGCGAAGAAAAGAGAAACTCCGGGACCACTCCTATTTTATACTTTGAGCTTATGCGGAACAAGAGCTCATAATCCTGGGAAACCGCCCAAGATTCATTATACGGGCCCACGTCCTCCAGGGCATGCCTGCGTATCATTAAGGAGGCGTGGGGAAATGGATTGCGCACAATAAGCGCTTTTTTCAATGCGCTGTTTTGTAGGGGAGGCCTCCCCCGCCACAGCTCCCTTCCGTGTTCGTTAATCTTGACATACCAGCTTCCCACGAGTCCGTACGCGGGGCGCGCTTCCAGAAACGCAATTTGTTTGCGGAAGCGCTCGGGGCGCGAGATGTCATCTGCGTCCATGCGAGCAATATATTTTCCTTGGGCCGCCTTAATGCCCCTGTTAAGGGATTTTGTAAGGCCAATATTCTCAATGTTTCGGAGAACACGTACTCTTTTATCGCGTTTCGCATACCCTTGCAAGAGTGCGGAGCTTGCATCCAGAGAGCCATCGTCCACAATAAGAAACTCAAAGCCGGAGAAGGTTTGCGCCAAAATGCTTTCCACTGCTTCTTGCAGATAGCGCGCCCCGTTGTACACGCCCATAACCACACTTATCTTTGGAACGCTCGGCCGCATATGATTATCCCCTCTTAGAAAATTGTTCCGGGTCGTCAATCCCCTGCGCTTGAAGAAGCAAATTATTGATCTCCTCCGCTTTAAGAAGAAGACCAAGGTCTACCCCCTGGCGCTCCGCAAAGTGAAGAAGGGCCCGCATATCTTTTACAAGGCATTTCCCGCCGTATCCTCGATACCCCCCATGGAACACATCCAAATGGCTTGGGCCAATGCGGGGATCCGCCGAAGCCGCATCTCTCACATTATCGTAGTCCACGCCAAGCTTCTGGCAAAGCTCATACATCTGATTGCCAAAAATGACCTTCACGGCAAGAAAGGCATTCCCAAAATACTTGACCATCTCAGCTTCCCTGGAAGGAACGACCTTCTCATAAGAAGCTTTCGGGAGCATGCGCATCACTGTTTCTGCGATATCCCTGCTTTTCTCCGTGTACCCCACAATTTGACGCTCCGGATGCAGCATGCCTTCCAGCGCGTTTTCCTCCACAAGAAATTCCGGATTAAACAACAGGCGGTGCTGGAAGAATTGCTTCTGCAGTTCCTCGGTAGTACCGGGCAGTACCGTGGACTTGATAACCACTACCTTCTCACCGGTGAGATCTTTGAGAGCTCCTTGCACAAAAGAAGGGTCAAATCCAACCTCCTTGCGAAACGGCGTTGGCACGCACACAAACACCACATCCGCCTGGTTTAGCTCTTTAGCAGACCCAATACCCTTTGGAGGATCAAACGCTAAGGGAATAATGCCTTTTTGCTTAAAATAGCTTTGGAGGGCGCCGCCTATCATGCCAACTCCAATAATACCAATGCGCGCGTTCTCTAGATAATTTTGAGCCATAGCGTGGCTTTACACTAAAAGAAACTGCCTATTTCGTCAACGTTCTTTTTTCCGCAACCAGGGTAAAATAGGTGCCCCAGTCCGTGAACGCAAGAAGTTTATCAAGAAGCCAGTATCCGCCCAGGTAATCGTAAAAGACATGGTAGGGCGCCCGAAGAAGTATAAAAGAGAACAAAAACACCGGATAAAAACGCGCGGAACCAAAATACTGAATAGTGAAATAGGGTTCCAGTATTGCCATGAGCTCTTCCCTATCAAGCCAATTCTCCAATGGCTGGAGATAACTGGTATCGGAAAACCGGCTCGTCAGCGATTCCATCTGCCGTTTATTCGGCGTGGTAAGGATAAGCCGACCCCCTTGAGAAAGCGCTCGCGCGATGTTCTTAATGTGCTCTGCCTGGTGCTCCACGGGAAAGTGCTCTATTACTTCGCTGGAAACAACCACGTCGTACGTTCCTTTTGGAAAGCGCAGTGCAATGTTTGCCTCGCGAAAAGCGAGTTTTGGATAGCGTTTCCGAGCTTCTTGCACAAAAAGGTCTACTCCCACTACGCTCCCATAATGGGAAAGCACCTCCGTTAACCAACCCCTGCCGCACCCCGCGTCAAGAATTTGGAGCGGGCGCTTGGGAATTTTAGCGAGAGCCGCGAGCACAAAGCGCTTCCGGCATTTCTCATCTATATAGAGCCGCCTCCAACCATTCCAAAGGCGCTCATAGAATGCTCGCTGCTGCTGAAAAGAAGGGCTCATCATAAAATCGCTCTCCGAAGTATCAAATAGGAAACAGAGTACGTTCCTACGCCAAGAACGAGAAGGAACCACAGCGAAGCGGGAGAGGCCGCAAGAAGCGCTCCGGTCATAAGCGCTGAAGCTCCCGCAACGATGAGAAGCACTTTTCCCAAAGAAAAGGTGTACAGACGGGCGGGAGTGTATTTCTGTAGGGCTGCTGCGTACAAGAAGAACAGAAGCGCGTATGTTGCCACGGTGGCGGCAGCCGCTCCGTAGAAACTGTACGCGGGAATGAGCCACAGATTAAGCAAAACATTTCCAAGGGCGCCAGCTCCCATAATCCAAAAACTCTGCTTTTGGGCTCCTGCGGCAAATAACAGATAGCCGGCTGCGCTTACAAAGAACGCGAGCGCCACAGTCCACATAAGAAGCTGGAGCACAAAAATGGAGGGCTCAAACTCGCTCGTATAGAGCAACGCGATTATCCCGGGCGCAAGGAAGAATCCACCAATGCTTGCAGGCACTCCAAGCATAAGCGCGGCTTCCACCTGCCGTTCCCACAAATGCTGAAGCGAAGAAACTGCCGACTCCATTCGTCTGCTTAATGCCGGGAGAAAGCTGTGTCCGAGAACTACCGTAGGGATAAGACATACTCCTACCACCCGGTACGCGGCACTATACCATCCCGCTTCCGTAATCTGTCCAAACGCCCCCAGCATTACGGAATCAGTATGGCTGAAGACCGCGGCAAATATCCCCGCCGCCCCCAAGGGCCATGCGCGGGAAAACACGGTTTTAAAGAGCGAGATGTCTATTGCTATGCGAAGCGAACGGACACGGCGCCAGAATATCCCCATCATAAGCAGAAGCACCATGAATGCTCCCCCTGCATATCCCAGAGCCAGGTAGTGGGCCGTCGGAGCGCGCACGAGAACTATAACTGCCAATACCCCAATCGCGGCCGCCTGAACTACCTTAAGCACGGCTTCGTAGCGCATCTCTTCCCGGGCACGGAAGAACGCGTAGAAAAGCTCCAGCACGGTCATCGCCGCCACGTATCCTCCAAAAAAGAGGAATAGCAAACGCAGAGAGGTGTCTACGGTCAAAAGAAACGCCCCGCCTCCAAGCACTAGAAACGCTCCCAGTCCAGAAAACAGAATGAGCGCTAAAAATGCAGGGAACGCGCGTTCCCATCTTGCGTCTTGCGCCGATTCCCGAATAAAAAGAGCAGGCACTCCAAACTGCGCAAAAATATGGGCAAGAGAAGCAACGGAAAGGCCGACCGCGAACAGCCCGTAGTCATGCACCCCAAGGACGCGGGCAACCGCGATCAAGAGTACGATAATCAACGCCCGAGATATAACCTCTCCTAGTCCAAGCCACACCACATTCCGAACCACCGCATTCCCCTTGCCGTGGTGCGCCCTCTCATCCATGTGATTGAAACCATTGCTGCGTACGCCGTACGCCTTCTTCAAAAGTCACATTCGGCTCCCAATTGAGGAGGCGCTTGGCGCGCCGCATATCCGCTTTCGTGTGACGCACGTCTCCAGGGCGCGGAGGAAAATACTGGACCTCTCCGCCAATGAGCCGCGCGAGCTCTTCCACGGAAGTGGAAACGCTCTGTCCCACATTTATTACTTCTCCTCCGCGCATCTTTGAAGAAGTCATCCCCTTCTGGGTCGCCGCTACCACATCCTCCACATAGCAAAAACCGCGCGTTTGTTTTCCGTCTCCATATATTGTGAGGGGTTTTCCTTCACTGTGCTGTTTCAGGAACTTTCCGAGAACCAAGCTGTAGCCGGAATCAAAGTCAATGCGGGGTCCGTACACATTAAAATACCGAAGGCATACTACGGGAAACTTGTAGAGGTCTCGGAAAAGCACGGCGAACTGCTCTCCGACCAGTTTCTGCAGGCCGTAGGGACTCAAAGGGTTGGGCGCCATTGTCTCGCGTAAAGGAAGCTTCTTCTGGTCCCCATATACAGAAGAGGAAGATGCAAATACTACGCGTTTTGCCTCCGCGTCTTTTGCGGCCCGGAACACATTTACGGTGCCGGTAATGTTTACGTCTGAAGTGCCCACAGGGTCTTCCACCGAAATTGGTACGCGGGGAATCGCAGCTAAATGAAAAACTCCGTACGGGCGCTCCCGCCGAAACACTCGCCCCAGGCGGGGGCTCCGGATGTCCATTTTAATGAATTTTGCCTTGGGGTTAAGATTCTGCTTCTTGCCAGTAGAGAGATTGTCTATAACCACAACCCGCGCTCCCTTCAAGAGGAGCCCGTCCACGAGATGGCTCCCGATAAATCCCGCTCCCCCGGTTACAATATATGTTTTCATCTTCGTTTCAGCATCATCTTCATGCGGGAAATAGTATACAAAATTTCTCCGCGAAAAGCAAAAGGAAGAAATGGCAGAAGCGCCAAGAATGCTGGCTCCCGAATACGCATTAAAATCCCGAAATTATTGAAATAAAAGGCGAGCGCGGCAAATGCCGCAAAGGAGAATAGCGCGAGCGCAAACTCCGGGCTGCGGCGGTTCCTGCGGAATTTTACTATTATCCCCTTTCCAATGAGCGCCGCAAGCACCCACCAAGGAACCGTTTCCAAAAGCGTAATAGCGTGCAGTGGTGTTTTGAAGTGCCAAGGAAAAGGCCCAAAAGCCGTAAGCAAAAAGGAACGGGCATAATTCCAGAGAAAAAGCAGCGGATTCTCAAATCCCGTAGTCAAATAGGTGACGGATGCCTTATTACGGGAGCTCTTGGAAACAGCGGCATCCCCCGGCAAATCCATTGCCGCTCCGCCTTCCACATACTTTGGCTGTCCCTCCGGTGTTCTCTCCCATTTCTTAATAATATTTTCATACGTTTCTTCTGCCGGTATTGTTTCGAGTACCGGCCCCACGCTTTGGAATTCCGGATTAAATACCTCTTCTTTGTAGTAGCGCACTACCTTTGAATCTATGGCGCGGCTCACGAATACGGAACCATAATAGCCATCTCCCGCCAGTAAGGGAGCAAACCCGAACACAACAAACAAAAACACTCCCAGGAAGGCCCGCTTCCTAAGAGGCATCTGCGCAAGAAGCATCCACGAAAGGAGGAAAACACCAATAAATATGAGTCCCACGTATACGCGGAAATGGACCATAAAAATAGCCAACGCGAACAAGAACAAAATCTTCCACCAGGAAAAATGTTTAAGGATACGAAGAACAAGCAAGAGACCTGCCAATACGAGCAGTGTTACCACATGCTCCTTTAGGAGCAAATCGCCAAAAAACACGAAACTCGGGTATGCCATGCCGAGCAATCCCACAACAACAGCCCAGGCCCTGGATGCTCCCGTCTCTCGAGCCAAAAAATAGAGCAGAACAACAACAAACGAGGCCAGCCAGGCATTAAACATTTGCCCCACCACCATGGAAGGCGTAAACAGCGCGTAGAAAACGCCAATAATCACGGGGTAATAATGAGGAAGCGGTATCCCCTCAAGAGAAAATACCCCCTGGTGAAGACGCGCCGCCACTTCTTGAGCAGAAGCGTGGTAAATGCCGTAGTCGCCTCCGGTAAACGGCTGAAAGCCAGTATAATGCAGGAAAAGAACAACTGCCCCATGGAACGCAAGCGCCCCTACGAACAAAAAAAGTAATCCCTGTTCCACTCTCGCGCGCCTAAAAACCAAAAACGTAATCCCTCCCAGCAGAAACGCCAATAGCATGGCAAGCCCCACGTCCCGGTCAAAGAAAAGCGCGGTTCCCAGAAGAACAGCAAGCGCGAGCAATATGTGTTTTCTAAAAGGATAAATGTTCATACGAACCTGCCAAGGACATCGGCCCATGCCTGTTCAAATCGTTCAAGCGAAAACCGCCTGGCATAATTATATCCCTTTTCTCCGAGTTCGGCACACATGGCAGGATTCCCCAAAAGGCGCTCCACGCGTCCTTTAAGGCAGGAAAGGTCTTCGCAAAGAATCTGCCCGCCTCCTTCCAGGAGCTCCTTCATTCCTCCCGCCCCAGAGCCAATCACCGGGGTTTTTAAAAGCATTGCCTCATGAGGCGTTCTCCCCCATCCCTCCTTGAACTTGGACATAGCGAGCACAACCGAAGAGGCCTTGAGCAAAGCAAGGTACTCTTGATATTCAAGCTCTAGGTTGCGCGCGGGAATATCCACGTGCTTGGGGCCGGAGGTTACCAGGTACGCATCCACATGCGCGAGCGCCTTATAGCTCTCCACCACCCCTTTACCCTTCTGGCAATTCCCCAAATAGATAATTGGCTTCCCTTCCAATCCATGCTTCTTCTTGAACGCTTCCACCTCTTTCTCCGAAACGGTAACCCTCCCTAGATCAAACGCGTTGTAAATGGTAAAGACGTTCTTGTAGCCCTTTTTCCGGTAATAGTTATTCCAGAATGCAGACACCACCACAATGCCGTCTGCGCGTTTCAGATTCCAGTGGAACGCAGGGCGCCAGAACAGAGAAAAAAGAAGGCGCGCGTGCCAAGGATACCCAGCAAAATCCTCATGGTGAATCATCACAAGGTTCTTCCCCTTTGTATGATCCAGGCGGAGAGTAAGGGCGGCATACAACCCCCGAATCCACAGATCCTTTGTGCCTCCAAGGAACACGAGACGAAACAGAAGTTCTCCAAGTTTCAAAAGTCGGGCGCCAGAAAACAAACGCGTTTGCGGAATTATTACTTCCAAGTCAAAAAAGGCACGTAGGGCTTCCCGCGCCATGTCATTGTACACAATCCCCCCAACTTTCTTAGTGTGGGTTTCAACCCACCCGATGCGTTTCACTGCTTCCATAGAAAACTCCACTGGGGAACAATTGTTGTGATGTCAAAATCTGCCGCGCGCCGGGCGGACTTTTCCTTAAACTCTGCGAGCGCCGCTTCGTCTCTCAATAATCCCACAATCGCGTCTGCCATTACATATTCTTCTGCTGTAAGCGATTCACTGTGTTCTCTCCATCTCCCGTCGCAAACGGGAAGAAGAATTCCGTACTTCCCTTGCTCCACATTTTTTGTTTGAAAGAGCGGTTCTGTGACTGGAGCAAGAATCTCCCGGGGGCCTGACCTGCAATCAGTAGACACAATGGGAAGTCCGCACGCCATGGCTTCTAACAGCACGTCCGGAAGCCCCTCCCAAAGGGAAGAGAGAACAAACAGGCGGGCCCTCGCTAAATAGGCAAAGGGGTTTTCCTGCCAGCCAAGGAAGTGCGCACTGCCTCCAAGCCCAAGATCTTTGGCGAGATGTTCCAATTTCTCTTGCAGCTCTCCTTCTCCCAGGATAACGAGTTCCGCGTCTGGAATATGGGACTTTACAGCGGAAAAGGCGCGAATGAGATGCCATTGTCCTTTTTGTTTTGTAAGCCGTCCCATCGTGATGACAACCGGGTGCGAAAACGCCTCCCGATACTCTTCTGGAATCCCTTCTTCCGCCTTCTCTCGCGCCGCAGTCATGTCTACGGGATTATAAATGGTTTGGAGTTTTGTTCGCGGAACCCTATAGTGTTTTTCCAAATCCTGCGCGATAGCGCGAGAAACCGCAACAACGAGTCCGGCCCTACGGAACAAAAGTTTTGCCAAGAGCCGGAATACCAGGCCAAAAAACCCTTTTCTGCCAGCGGAGATAAACATATCTACCCGCACAATAGGATTTTTCGCCGCAAAAATGCTCATAAGATTTGCCGACGCTCCCAAACTCATCACGACATCGGGCTTTTCTTGAGCAAGCAGGCCTCTTAAGCGCGCCAACCTCTTAAAAAACAGAAAGGCGCGATCCAAAAATCGTGAGGAAAGAGGAACCTGCAGATCAATAATTCTTCCCGCATACGAATAAGATCTCTTCCTCTCAAACACCGCAATCACGATATCTATATACTCACTGAATCCGCGGGAAAGCTCTGAAATCACCCGTTCTCCTCCCCCGCGCGACAGGGCTGGCATAAGTATAAGAAGTTTCTTCATGAGGCATCCAAAGAACGAATCGCTTGGTATGTACGCTCTGACGCTCCGCCATCCGGCCGTGCATAGGTCATATCACGGACACGGCGTCGTTCTGCTTGATAATTATCTTTCTCCAAAACTTCCTCCAGGGCGGCAAATAGTTCTTCTGGCGCGTACGCCTTCGGGCCCGGCGTCGCCTCATTATAATCAAAGTAAAGCTCCCTATCTTTGCTCACGTACTTCTCGTAGTCATACGGGAAGAACGCCATGGGCCTGTCTAACAAGAGGAACTCAAAAAAGATACCCGAGTAGTCCGTGACAAGCACGTCCGTATGATTCAAAAGAAGGTCTGCGTCGGAATCAGAGTCAACAAAACGAAGTGCATCATATCTTTTCCTCTGCGGAATGGCGGCCTTTGCGAGCACATGCATCTTGGAAAACCACACCGCGTTGCGCTCTTGAAGAAAAAGATTGAGTTTTTCTTGCTCTGACTCCTCTCCAAGAAATACCCTTCCCGCCGTGTCCCGCCACGTGGGAGCGTAAAGTATGACGCGCTTCCCCTGCTTCCGGAACTCCTTCATCTCTTCTATGGCCTTCAAATCCGCCCCAACGCCAGCTCCCGACATGTCTTTAAAGTAGATGTCGTTCTTGGGAAATCCCACCACGGAAATGCGCTCTTCCGGCACCCGGAAGGCAGAAGAGAAAATCTTCCGGAACTCTTCCGAAGTTGCTATCGCGTAGTCGGGTTTCAAGAAACGCCATGGCAGGAAGAACCAAAAGAGTAGTCCTAGAAACCCTTTGGAGGTAAAAAGCCGCACCCGCATGGACTCTCCTTTCTGCACATCCTGCTCAATCTTTTTTAAGGGAATACCATGCCAGAGCAGCACCTTTTTTGCTCCTCCCGAAAGCCAATAGGAGATGGTTTCAATTGAGGCATCATAAATAAAGAACTTGGCGCGCAGAGGATACCAGAATCCCTGCAAGGAGAACCAGAAGTAGGCGGGGAACCCCTGCGCCCGCAGTTCCCTCACGATTCTCCTGTTCCGAGAAATCCAAATGGCTTTCACCTCTTCTTTGTGTTCTTTAGCCACGTGCAGAAACACGTACTTGCTATTCCAAGCAAAGCGGTCGGGAATACCAAATACCCACACCTTCTTGCTTCTTGGAAACACATGCGAAAAAGCGTAAAGGAGAAAAAGAAAGGGGTGGGTAAAAACGCGAAAAAGGTACCTTCGCGCCTTATTATTTAAGAACGGGACAACCATTGACAAAAGCGAATAAATGATGTATTATACGTCCACTACGCAGAAAGAAAAAAGGAGGGCAGAAATGCCAGAGAAGCAGATTATCCCCGTGGTGATTGCGGTTCTTTACAAAGAGGTAGGGCCAGGGAACTTTCTCATTATGACACAATTGAGAAGGGTTCTCAATCCGGCATACGATTCCCTTTACGATGGAACCTGGGAGGCAATGGGCGAAACACTCAAACCGGGAGAAGACCACATTAGCGCTCTTTTGCGGGGGATCGAAGAGGAGTGCGGCCAGAAAGTGCCCGAGGGCCCTCCCGCCGTGAGACATACTACAGGCAAGGGAGACATAATCGTCTCCTCGTTGCCCTTCTGTGTCGTTCAAAGCATCGCCGCCCCACAGCTCTGGTTTGCCGTCTGCTACAAAGTGCAGGTTCTAAATGATTGGGAACCTGATTTCTCCAAGGCAGACGGGGAAGCCACAGAGGCGTGCTGGTGGAAACCCGATGCACTAAAACGTGCAATAGAAGAATCCCCCGCGCGGTTCATGGGGCTCCATATGCCGGTCCTCTACAAGCTGGCCGAGGAGCTAGATCCAGAGTAACGAAACGTCTCGAAGAGAGTCCATACGACTCCCACATTTCAAGAAAGAGAGGACGTTACACCACATCTCAAACGCTTGAGTCCAGCTACTCCAAGCGCAAAGCAAAAGAGGGAACCCCATAAGGTTCCCTCTTCCGCATGATGGAGGCCGAGTTATCTAATGTCCTGGAGCATACCCCTGAGGGCTTCTACTGTAAAGAGACGAGGATTGTTCTTCACGCGCTCGGGGTTGAAGCCATTGGAGACAATGGTCTCCATGTTTTCTTGCGTCTTTACTCCAAGCTTCTCAAGTTTCCTCTCCAGGCCAATGGCATCCATGAGTTTTTCTATCTTCTCT
>JAHIUP010000060.1 GCA_018816925.1 Patescibacteria group bacterium | reverse complement strand
TAAGGATGGAAAATCCTTAGCCAGGCTAAGGATGGATACAAATGCGTACGCAGTGGGAGACGCAACGCTTGAGTATTTTCTCCGTGAGAAACTGCCTTACCAGATGGGCGTGTATGACAAAAGAATAGCCCGTAAGGAGGTACGCTCCCCTGCGATAGATGCCCTCAAGCCGGATATTACAGCGGTGAATGAAGCCGGCACCCTCTCCCTCTCCCTGGCAAGCGCCCTCAAACAAGCGCTCAAAACAGGGGCAAAACACGTCTTTGTAGAAGGGGAAGAGGATTTAGCTGCTGTCGCTCTAATGCTACTGCTTCCTCTGGGGGCGAACATCTATTACGGCCAGCCGGGGAAAGGTATCGTGGAACTCTTGGTGACAGAAATCGCCAAAGAATCCTTCTCTCGGGCGCTGAATTCGTAACCGATATGAGATCGAAAAGGCACAAAAGAACTCGCCTCCCAAACAGCACAATTCTCGTCTTTCTCGTGATAGCACTTTGTCTGGGAGCCCTTGGAATTTGTGGGTATATCTTTCAAGAACGGGAAACTTCGGAGGAAGCACCTCAATCAGGAAGGATGATAGACGTCGAACCTCTATCACCTACGAAACAAGAGCAAATCGTAGGAGAGTCGTCCCCAAAAGAAGAAACCCAGAGTGAAAAATCGGAACCCATAATCGCTGTCTGGTTTTCCGCCTCCGTGCTGGAACAAGGAGACACCTTCGTCATCCGCCTCCCGGAAGAACGGGGGAGGGGAGCCGCCGCTTTCGTGAACGGCAGCGAGGTTCCCCTCACTTCTTTCGGTGAGCAATGGCTCGGCATCTACGGGATAAACGGCAAGGCAGAGACGGGGTCCTACGCTGTCCGGGTTTCTTTGCAGGACGGCTCCACAGAGGACTTTACTTTGCGGGTACTCCAAAGAAACTACCCTGTCACCGAGCTCGTGGTATCAGAAGAACTGGAGGAACAAGGATACACAGAAACCAAGATAACAGAAAGCATAGCAGGGGAAGACAAGGTACTGCGCATGATTGAGGTACTTAAAGGGTACACAAAAAAGATGTACGCTACTGAACCATTCGGTTATCCCTTAGAGAGCGTGCGGAACGTGGGCGCCTTTGGGAATATCCGCAAGGGACAGGGCACGGCGCTCCACCACTGGGGCGTAGACCTGGATGCTCTGGTAGGTACTCCGGTGTTCGCGGTGAATGACGGTGTCGTGAGATTCGCAGAAGAAGGATTGTACTCCTACGGCACCACTATGATTGTAGACCACGGTCTGGGTATCTATTCCCTTTATCTCCATCTCAATGAGATGCTCGCGAGAGAAGGGGAGCAAGTTGAAAAGGGGGAGGTTATCGCGTACTCCGGGAACACCGGATATTCCCTGGCTCCCCATCTCCACTTTGGCATAAAGGTGCGGGGAGCGAACATAGATCCCCTGCGATTCATCCAAACCCTCCAAGATTCCATTCGTTCTTGACAAAGAATGGAAAAAAAGGCAAGGTAACGGCAGAATTCTTTTGGATAAAGAGAGGAGGTTCCTGGTGCAAATCTGTTCAGAAGACACGCAAAAACCGAAGAAAGAGAGGAGTTTTTGTGAATCGTTGGTTCCTTACGGAATTCGTCTCCGCTTCATTACGCAAACCCCCTGGGAGAGGGAGAATCTCTCCGGCGCGTTTGAACATCTCAACGAGCGGTTGGGAATGAAGCTTCCGACATCCCTGTGGATAAACATGCGTCAAAATCCCGTTTTTTGCCACTGTTTGTTTTTTCAAACAGCAACTGAGCGAGACGAAGTACTGTCAACTGTAAGGGATGTATACAATGAGTGGCTTACGGAGGAACGCACGCGCGTAGAAGAAGACGCAGCGCGGGGCAGAAGACGGGATCCCGTGGATGCACTGGCATCGTGAGAGGAAGCAAAAAATGGGAGTATCTGCCCTAGGCAGATACTCCCTCCCTTTTTGTTTAACGCAGCCACTTGTTCTTATCCCTCCTCATCGATATAATAAGGAAAACATGGAAGAAACCATCTTGAAGTCCGCAGAACAATTCGCCTGGGAGGCAAAAGTCCAAAACAGCGACAAACTTGGTTCCTTCCAGAAATTCCTTGTCGCAGGCATGGGCGGCTCTCATTTGGCTGCCGACCTCCTCAAGACAGGAAAGCCCGCAACCGACCTCCTTGTGCACTGGGGGTACGATCTCCCTCTCCTCATTGAGAAAGACCGCCTTATCATCGCAAGTTCGTATTCGGGGAACACCGAAGAAACCTTGAGCGCTTTCGCAAAGGCAGGGGAGCTGGGTTTGGAACGGGCTGCAATCTCTACGGGAGGAAAGCTCTTGGAGGAAGCGAAGAAAGCCGGGGTTCCCTACGTTGAGCTTCCCGAAGGCGTACAGCCAAGGAATGCCTTGGGATATGCCATGCGAGGACTCTTCAAGCTTATGGGAGAAGAGGAGGCGTATGAAGAGCTGGGAAAGCTCGCAACAATACTGAAGCCGGGTGGATACAAAGAAGTAGGAGAAGAACTGGCACGGGAAATAAAGGGAAGGGTGCCCGTGGTATATTCTTCGGACCGCAATGTCTCGCTTGCCTACAACTGGAAGATTAAGTTCAATGAGACCGGCAAGATCCCCTCCTTCTCCAATGTCTTCCCCGAGCTCAATCACAACGAGATGGCCGGGTTTGACGCGAAGGGAGAAACAAAACAACTCGCGGAGCGTTTTCATATCATCTTTCTGCGAGATGAACAGGACGACCCGCGCATCCAAAAAAGAATGGCCGTACTCGAGAAACTCCTTACCGCCAGAGGGCTGCAGATAACAAACGCGCCCTTGGAAGGGAACACGAAGTTTGAGCGCATATTTCGTTCCCTGTTGCTCGCCGACTGGACCGCTTACTTTACCGCGCTGCAGTATGGAACAAAACCCGAAGAAGTGGCCATAGTGGAAGAATTCAAGAAGCTCATATAAGTATGTACGCACTCTTTGACGTGGGCGGCAGTAAAATCCGGGTGGCGTTTTCAAAAGATGGCACAGAATTGGGAGAACCCAAGGTGATTCCAACGCCCGCAGATGACTTTGCAAAGGGAGTACGCCAACTGGGAGAAACAATCCAGGAGCTTGCGGGTAAAGCGAAGATTGAAGCGGTAGCTGGCGGTGTTGCCGGACCGTTTAATAAAGAAAGGACTGGACTTGTGGGAGGTCGAACT
>JAHIUP010000059.1 GCA_018816925.1 Patescibacteria group bacterium | reverse complement strand
TCCCAGTAAGCGAGTTGCCTCACACAAACGCAGTGGGTCAGACAAGCTGGCGCTGCTTCAGGGGTACAGTGACCATACCAAAAAGGATTATATCATAGCGCAAGCTTATTAAGCAAGTAGTCCCATCGCCAAGGATGTGGTTTTTTGGTTGTGGTTCTTTGCTCGGAGCAAGTTATCCACACCTTGCTCGGAGCAAGTTTTAAGGAATCGCCAAGGGGGCGGCCCAGTATAACAGCAAAGCTGTA
Organism: Patescibacteria group bacterium; assembly: GCA_018816925.1. Taxonomy (GTDB): domain Bacteria; phylum Patescibacteriota; class Minisyncoccia; order Minisyncoccales; family UBA10102; genus JAHIUP01. The sequence continues at coordinate 2,255 of JAHIUP010000059.1, read as the reverse complement.
TATGGGGTGCATTTTTTGGTAGAGTTGTAGCATGAACATTTCCGTAGGCATTGTGGGCCTTCCGAACGCGGGCAAGTCCACCCTGTTCGGGGCGCTCACCCAAAAAGAGGTAGATATTGCGAAATACCCCTTTGTCACCATTGACCCCAACGTGGGGGTGGTGAAGGTTCTCGACGAGCGGCTAGACAAACTCGCAGAGGCCTTCCATTCAAAGGAGAAAATCCCCGCCGTGGTGGAATTCGTGGATATCGCGGGGCTTGTAGAAGGAGCGCACAAGGGAGAGGGCCTTGGCAACAAGTTCTTGTCGCATATCCGAGAGGTTGCCGCCGTGTGCCACGTGGTGCGGGATTTTGAGGACTCCACGGTAGCGCACGTTGCAGGAGCCGGAGAACCCTTGCGGGATTTGGAGATTGTGGAGACAGAACTGCTACTCAAAGATCTGGAGGTTGTGGAGCGGCGCCTGGAGACAATTGAAAAGGAAGTGAGGGCAAATAGGAAGGGAGCGAGAGAAGAAGCGGGTATGCTCCAGGGTCTTAGAACCCTTTTGGGGAATGGCAGGCCCGCGCGGGAATTCCTTAAAGAGAATCAGGAAGGAGGAACGTTCCTTCAAGAGCTCAAACTGCTTTCTTCCAAACCCGTACTGCTCGTGGTGAATACTACAAAAGAGAATGTGACAGCTGAACTCGCGGGGCTTCTTGCGCCGCGGGGAGTTCCTATTATTCCCTTGAACGCGAAGGAGGAGCTGGAGGCGGGAGCGCTTTCCCAAGGGGAGCGGGCGGAATTGGGCGTGGAAACAAAACTCCCCCGTCTTATTCAGGGGGCGTACGAATTGCTTTCTCTCATTACCTTCTTTACCGCAGGGGAGAAAGAAACAAGAGCGTGGACCATCAAGAATGGGGCTACGGCTCCGGAGGCCGGAGGCGTCATCCACAGCGATTTTCAAGAGAAGTTCATCCGCGCCTCCGTTATTTCGTGGGAGAAGCTCCTGGAGGCGGCCGCCCATCTTCAAGATGGGCGAGCCACGCTCACTGGAAGTGAGCGTGGAGTGTACCAGGAGGCGACATCAAAGGGCTGGCTCCGTACGGAGGGAAAAGAATATGTGGTGCAGGACGGAGACGTTATTGAAATCCTGCACGCCCCGTAAGGCTACATTGACCATTTGTGTTAGGGCGACCCGGAATTACAAACTAAATACGAAACATATGTTTTTCTTTCTGCAGCAGGAGTTGGTACTGTCACAAATGAGGGCAGGAGCCCCGTCAATGTAGCTTTACGGGGCACGGCTAATACACGTATTCGTCTATGACGTTCCCCTCAAGGTCTTTGAGTTGCACCTTGTCGTGTCCTTCCCGGAGAAATTCCTCTCCATCCGCGTAGATGTGCCATGTGTTATCTAGGAACCCATTATTGTTCTTAAGGCGCCGTACGCACGAGTCGTAAGTGGAGTTCGCCTCAAGCACCTCGTAGAAGTTCCGGCATTGGAAGTCGTTTGTGAAAAAAAGGGTTTTGGGGTACTCGGGCAGGCTGCACCGAGAGAATTTTAACATAAAGTCCTGGCAGTTGGGTGTGAGGTGGGAGACATCTTCAAGCTTGAGGCGTTGATCCGGGCAGGAGCTCGACACAGAGATGGGGAAACTCGTTTCTTTTTTGAGATAGCCAAAGCACTCGTTTGGGCGGAAGTTCACGCCTCCCACAAGGGGATTGTGAGCTCCCGAGATATACACCCGATCTCCCCGTTCCAAAAATATGGGTGCGTTTCCAGAGGGCAGGGAAGTGGAGCTGAAAATCTCCGTGCCCTTGGGAATGGTATAGCTGTCTGCTTGCCCTTGGAGCTTCCATCCAGTGAAAGGAACGGAAAAATCTTTAGGGATATTCGTAGAGAGGCGTATGGTGAAGGGTTCACCCCTGGAAATGCTCGAAATCCATACCATGCCTTCGTAGGAGAGTTCTTCCTGAAGGGTGTTTTCTTCGGGGGGAGGGGATTGCGGAGGAGGGGATGGTATCAGCTTTTGTTGGGAGGGAGGGGGCGCTGTGGTTTGTTCGAGCCCTGTACGTTCCTGGAAGGGGAGAAATACCTTGAGGGAGGAAAGGGTCCCCCCATCAAATATATCTCCTCCGACAAATACGAGTATGCCCGCGAACACAAGAATAGGGATAAGGAGGAAAGGCATTCCTATATTGTACGGCTTTTTTGACTCCGGGGCAATTTTGGCCTACAAAGAGCGCATGAAGGTAATATCTCTTAAGACGCATCG
>JAHIUP010000058.1 GCA_018816925.1 Patescibacteria group bacterium | reverse complement strand
TATTGTACACCAAAAAGAACTGTGTCAACAAGGGCAAGAGACGGGTGGGCTTTCCCCAATGTCCTTCGTGCCTTGAGGGGAGGCGACGTAATACGTTCCTCCGCTCATCTCGGTGTACACACAGTAACTCTGCTCGCTGCATTCGAGAGCCGTTCCCCCCGCAAGGTTGTTATCCAGCCATGCGTAGGAAGAACCATCAAGCTCCGTTGGCACGGGATTCATATACTTCCCGTCCCCCGTTCCCGTACAGCTCGGGGGACTCGTATCGCAGGGAATTTTATCTGGCATGGAATCGGATACGGAATACTTTCCGTCTCCCGAATAATCCAGCTCCATTGCAAGAAGAATCTGACGAAGGTCTGCCTGGCGCTTCGCGTCCATTGCCTTCTCTCGCGCTCCTCCCAGCGACACAAGCACGGTGGTAGACAGAATCCCGATGATGGCGATTACAACGAGCAATTCTATAAGAGTGAATCCCCTTTTCTGCATACTCTCTTGTATTATACCTCTTGGAAATAACATCATGCAATATATTTATCCACAATCTAGAAAGAGAGGGATTGATAAAGAGGCATCAAAACCGAAACCATGAGGCCTCCCACCACGAGCCCGAGCACGACGATGAGGGCGGGCTCCAGAACTCCGAGAAATCCCTCTATGGACCTCTCCACTTCCTTTTGATAAAAGCTCACCACGTTCTCCAACACCTTATCTAAGGAACCGGACTTCTCTCCTACAAACATCATCTGTGTGAACACGGGGGGAAACTCCGCGGGATACTGCTTGAGTACGGAGCTTATGCGCTCTCCTCTTCGAACCCCCTCCTTGGCCTCCTCCACAATACTCTCGTACTTCACGTTTCCTATGATGCGCCCGGTAATCTCGAGCGCCTGCACAATGGGAATACCCCCCGCGACCAGGGTGGCGAGATTCTCCGCAAACCTAGTAAGGTAGATCATGCGGAGAAAGGAACCAAACATGGGAATCTTCAGAGAGTATATGCCCCAGAAGCGCTTGCCTCCCGAGGTCTTGAGGTACCGAAGAAAGGAAACAATGCTTCCCCCAAGGCCGAGAAATAAAAGCCACCACCAGACGCGCACGAAAGCGGAAAGCGCCATTACCACTCGCGTGATGGGAGGAAGCTCCGCCCCCGTCTCACTGATAATCTTGGAAATGTTCGGAATGACGTAAAACATCATCAAAAAGAGCACTGCCCCCGCAATGAACACCACGAAGGCAGGATACACGAACGCCCCTTTTATCTTGCTCTGCAGGTCGTACTCCCGTTCCTCGTGGTCTGCCAGGTATCCGAGCACGTCCGAAAGCGTACCCGAGACCTCTCCCGACTTCACCATGTTGATATAGAAAGAGGAGAAGGCGTCCGTATGTCGGGAAAGAGCATCGGAAAGCGGAGTGCCCGCCTCCACATCTTCGGAAACCTTCTGGAGCCGCTCCCGGAATGCCTCATTCTCCAACTGCATCGCGATTGTCTGGAGCGCCTCCACAAGGGGCACCTGCGAGCGGAACATAATGGCGAGCTGCCTGGAAAATACCATCACGTCCTTTCGAGAAATCCTGCTAAACAGCTCAATGCGCTTCCCCAATATAGGCGCCTTCTGCGCCTGCTCTAGAATGGTCACGTACAGGCCGTGGCGGTCAAGAATCTGAAGGGCGGTCTCCTCTGTGGAGGCCTCCACAACCCCCGACCTCACCTCCCCCTTCTTATCCCGTGCCTGATAATTGAACTTCATTGGCTAGTGCGTAAGCTGGCGCAACTCTACTGGATTCAAAGAGTAGATGAGAGCGTTCTCCAGGGTGGTTTCCCTGGCCTTCACGAGGTTCGCAAGGGCGCGATTGAGCGCCACCATGCCGTCTTCCCGAGAGGTCTCGATCACGAGGGGCAGTTCGTGTATCTTGTTTTCCCGGATGAGGTTGCCCACCGCGGGGTTATTTATCATAACTTCCACCGCGGGAATCAGGCCTCCCTTGAGTCGGGGAAGAAGGCGCTGGGAAATGACGCCAAGCAGGGAACCGGAAAGCTGGGCGCGTACCTGGGACTGCTGTTCTGCGGGAAAGGAGTCCACGATGCGGTGAATGCTTTGCGCCGCGGAATTCGTATGAAGGGTTGCGAACACGAGGTGCCCGGTCTCCGCCGCCGTAATTGCGGTCGCCATGGTCTCCGCATCCCGCATCTCTCCCACCATGATGACGTCCGGGTCCTGCCGAAAGGTCGCTCGAAGTGCCTGGGGAAAACTCAAGGTATCTTGCCCCACCTCCCGCTGGTCCACAATACATCTGTCGTCCTCAAACACGTACTCAATGGGGTCTTCAATGGTAATGATGTGGTGCGCCCTCGTATGATTTATCTCGTCAATGAGGGCGGCTAGCGTGGTGGACTTTCCGTGGCTCGAAGGTCCAGTCATGAGCACAAAGCCCTGAACCGCCTCCGTAAACCTATGGAGCACGGAGGGAAGATTCAGCTCTTCCACGGTGCGAATCTTGGAAGGGATAAGCCGAAGGGCACAACTCACCATGCCGAGCTGGTAGTACACGTTCACCCGGAACCTCCCCTTCTGTTCAAAGGTATAGGAGAAATCCACGCCTTTCTCCACAGCGAAACGCGCCCTCTGCTCTTCCGTCATGAGTTCCGCTGCCAGTTGCTCTAACGTCTCCTTGGAAAACTTGCTGAATTTCTGCAAGGGAATGAGTTCCCCGCTGATGCGGAGCATCGGGGGGTGACCTGAAGAAAGATGAAGATCGGAGGCCTTTTGTTCTACCGCGAGCCCCAGAAGCTCGCGAATGGAAGGAATGTTTGTAGGCATAAAGTATTACGAAATAAGAAGACCTTGAAGCTCCTCCACGATTTCCGCCGGCGTGAAGTGCGCCTTGATAAGATATTTGGAAGCCCCGAGGGCAAGACCTTTTTCCACTTCCTCTTTCTGTCCAAGATTGGAAAGCATGAGCACTGGAATGTTCTCGCACGATGGCATATCCCGGAGCCCATGGAGCACCTCCCAGCCGTCTTTATAAGGAAGGACCACATCAAGGATAACGGCGTCTGGAACGGACTCTTGAAGATGGGAGAGCGCCTTCTCGCCGTCTTCCGCGACCTCGACCTCAAAACCGGCTTCGAGGAGTTTTGTACGGTACACGTCCCTAAGCATCGCGTCGTCTTCCACAAGGAGAATCTTTTTCATAACTCGGAGGTTACGCGGAGCACTTCCTCTATGGTCGTGAGGCCTTCAAGGGACTTGCGGATTCCGTCTTGACGCATGGTAATCATGCCTTGACGCTGTGCCTCCTTTTCTATGCGGAGCTCGGATGGATTCTCCAGGATGATGTCTGAAAGCTCATCTGTCATACGCAGCACCTCAAAGACACCGATACGCCCCGTGTATCCAGACCCTCCACACTTACTGCATCCCTTGGGCTTGTACACCTTGGGCTCCCGGAGAAAGGGCTCCAGTTTCTCTTTGGCCGCTGGAGCCATGCTCCCGAGTTCCTTGGCGAGCAAATCCTGTATTGCCTTACGCGGCTCCCCCTTCTCTTTGCATGCATCGCACAGGCGGCGTACGAGACGTTGAGCAAGGGCAACGCTCAAGGTCGCGGGGATAAGATACCGGTCCACCCCCATGTCGAGGAGACGAGGAATTACTCCCTTCGCGTTGTTCGTGTGGAGCGTGGAGAGCACGATGTGCCCTGTGAGAGCCGCATGAATAACAAGGGAGGCGGTTTCTTCATCTCGCACCTCCCCAACCATAATAATATCCGGGTCCTGACGGAGAAGCTGACGAAGTCCTGAAGCAAAGTCATACCCAATATCTGGCTGAACCTGGGACTGGTTCACCCCCTGTATCACATACTCCACGGGATCCTCAATGCTCACGATATTCACCCCCGGCTGGTTGAGCTCTCGCAGAATGGCGTAAAGCGTTGTGGTCTTCCCGGAACCAGTAGGCCCCGTGGCGAAGATGAGTCCATAGGCGCCCTTTGCCGCTTCCCTGACCGCATCTAAGCTCTCCCCTTCCAAGCCAAGGGCGCTGAAATCCTTAAGTCCGGTCTCTGGGTCCAGCACACGGATTGCAACCTTCTCCCCTGAAGGCGTGGGTAAAGTGGCCACGCGGAAGTCCACGGGCCTTCCGTCTATGGTGGTGGAAAATCTCCCGTCCTGGGGAATCCTCGTCTCGTCAATGCGCATACCAGAAAGTATCTTCACGCGGGAGACCACCGCCGCCTGCGCATTACGAGGTAGTATAAGAGAAGGGTAGAGCTCTCCCAAAAGCCGGAAACGCACCCGGAGCTCGTTCTTACCGGGCTCAATGTGTATGTCCGAGGCCCCGCCCTCCACTGCGGTCCGCAGGATAACCGCCACCATCTTGCTCACGGGAGCATCCTCCACGAGACGACTCATTTCGGCCCCCCCCGTCTTTCCGCGATCCCTCTCAATGGTTTCCGTGAGCTCCTCGAGCGCCCGCTTTACATCCCCTTTCGCCGAACGCGCCTTACGCAAAAGGGCCTGAAAGGTGCTGGGCGAGATAAGGAATACCGTGTACTCAAAGTTCCCCTGTCTCGCAAGAAACTTCAAGGCATCCTTTGCCTTTAGGTCTTCGGGAAACACCATGCCTATCTCAAGCGTATCCCCTTGCTTACCCAAAGGTATCATGCGGTAGTACTTTGTGGACTCCTGGGGGATAAGTCCGAGAATCTTGATGGGAACCTTTTCCGCATCTACGACCCGAAGGGGCATCTGCAGTGCTTCCGCTTTATGTTGGAAGAGCGAACGCTCGTCCACAAGGTTACGCTCGAGCACGAGGTCTTCGGGCTTCTTCTCCTCACGCTCCGCTTGCTCGGCAATACTCTTTGCCTGCTCTGGATTAAGCGCCTGTTTTTCTACAAGAGTACGAAGAATATCCATACTAGTAAGGCACAAAAGGATTCTCTCTTCCAAAATCCTCGGGCATCTCCAGAGGGGCGGAAGGTGGGTCAAGGGCCTCAAAAACAGGGTCCTCAAAGAGCGAAAAGTTGAAGGAAATAGTAGCAGGGGCCACGGGTACGGAGGCCCCCTCGGGCACGCCCACTCCTCCCCCGTAAAAACCAAACCAGAAGATTGCTCCCACGAGCACGAAGAGCACAACAAACACAAGGAAAAGTATGCGCTGTCGTTTTCGGAATTCCGTAAGGGGAACTGCCATAGAATTACAGGGCGTAACCCTTAAGTAAAATGCCAAATTCAAATACCCCTTCTTCTTGTTCCGCGCCCGCGCCTTCCCCAAATCCCACAGAAGAAACCTCAAAGAAGCGGGAAGCGCGATTCACGCTTGCGAGAAAATTCTTGAGATCCTCGTAGGAGCCCGCGAGCGCGAGAGAGACCGAGATCTCGCGAAATCCCTCTTCCCCTCCCGATGCAGGAGAACCGGAAAGCGTTTCTTCGTTCCCTACGGAAACGGACAATGAAGAAAGCACCATGCCCGATGAGGCCGTAAGCCCCTGGGCGACTTCGTACAAGGCGGGAAGCGAAACACCGTCAGGAAGAGCGGCATTCACCTGGCTAAGCTTGGCCTCCTCTGCTTGAAGACCCTCCTGAATATCCCGCAGCTGAACTGCGTACTGGTCTCTATTCTCTATCCGCGCCTGAAGCTGTATCGCCTGTCCCCTTAGTTCCTGGAACTCCTGGTATTGCGGCCAAGTCCAGAGAACGGTCAAGGAAAGGGCAATCGTTAAGAGCGCGGCAATGAGGATGGGGCGGCTCAAATACTTCATGGGCATTATTTAAACACTTGAGGAGAAAGGGTAAGTACGACGCGGAAGCTCACTCCCCCCTCGGCTGGAAGCGCAAGATCGGAGAGTTCTACCGTGCTAATATCTAGGGCCGCTCGGAAAATCTCCAGCTGTTCTCGGAGGGTACGGAAGGTCTCTGTGCGTCCCGAAAGCCCAAAGGTTCCCTCCTCTGTGCGAAAATCCGTACCCGTGAAATACACCAGATGATGCGTGACGCTCTCAAGTGCGGCAAAGGCCTGGCGCACGTCTCTCCGGGTCTGCGCGAGCTCTACGAGCCCAGTGAGCTTCTTAGAATTCTTCTCTATTGTTTTCTCCATCTCCCGTATATTCAGGCCCGAGGTATCTCGAAGCTCTTGCTCGAACACGGCCACGTTTGCCCCTTCCTGCCCCTGCAGGTACGGAAACAGAACAGCCGCTGCCACCGCAAACACAAGGAGCATTACGGCGCCAGGAAAGAGAAGACGGACTCTCCAGGGTTCTCGCTGTTCTTTTGGAATGAATTCTACCATAGCTTTTACTCCGTAAAAGAAATTCTAAATACGAATATCGAAATACGAAACAAATTCTAAATTCTAATGTTCGAAACTCCAAACGGCTATCTTGTCTTAATTTTTGTCATTTGAATTTTTATCATTCGTGCTTGTTTCGAATTTCGGATTTCGTGCTTCGGATTTTATTGCAGTTCCCTAAGTGCCATGCCTACGGCAACTGCATACGAAGGACCCATACCGCGTATCACTTCTTCAAGCAGGGGCGGATACCATACATTGCGGAATGGATCCACAAACTGCACCTTCCAGCCAAGCTTCTCTTGCGCGTACTCGCGGAAACCCGGAAGCTGGGTAGAGGCGCCGCCGAGAAGAAGCGTCTTTATCTTCTTTATATTATCTCTCTCTTCGTACTGACTTGCAATCTTCCGCGCTTCAAATACGAGCAAATCCAGGAGCGGGGAAAGGACGCGCTTCTGCTGTTCGTCTCGCAGCCCCTTTTCCAGCTTTCTCTTTTCCGCCTCCTCATAGTCCACGCCCAGGGATTCCGCAATCCTGGCAGTGAAACTGTTCCCTGCCGTATCCATGCTATGGGAAATGTGCACCTGGCGCCGCTCCACCACGCTTAGATTCGTACTCTGCGCCCCCACATCCATAAGCACAAGTGGCTCATTATCTTCTCCTACCCCTGAACGCAGCGCCCCGAAGGCCTCGGGCTCTAAGGCAATGAGTTTCAAGTTGGCGAGCTTGGCAATGGTACGGTACTGGTTCAGCACTTCGTTGGGCACCGCCACCATGAGTACGTGGAAAGGTTCGTCTCCCTCGGGCTTACCTTGAACAATCTGCCAGTCAAAAGAAACCTCCGCTATTGGAAGTGGAATATGTCTCCTCGCCTCGTAGCGGATGGCATCCGGAACCTCTTCTTTCGTCATGGGAGGCAACTTGAAGTTCGTGAAAAAGCTTGAGAAGTCCGGTATGGAGAATACCGCTTCTTTGGTTTCTATGTGCGCCTCCTCCATAAT
>JAHIUP010000057.1 GCA_018816925.1 Patescibacteria group bacterium | reverse complement strand
TTCACCTTTGCGCAGAATCTCTCTCAAGGGAACTCTAACGCGGATGTGAAGTACCTGCAGATACTGTTGAACTCTTCTGCTGACACCAAGTTGGCAGATTCAGGAGCCGGTTCCCCTGGAAACGAGACCGAGTTCTTTGGACCGATTACGAGGAGCGGAGTCATTAAGTTTCAGGACAAGTACGCAAGAGATATCCTTGTTCCCTTGGGATTGAACTCGGGAACGGGATTTGTGGGTAGCGCCACAAGGGAAAAGCTTAATGCGCTGTTGACAAATTTCTAAAAGGAAGCTAGAATGGAACCGGTGGGATTTTCCTAAGGTGGCAGTAGACCTCGCTCGAGTGAGGTCTGCTGTTTTATTTGGGCTTGTCCCCGTCCGCGGTATTCTATAGAATGAAGGCGGGGTCGGGAGGCAGTACCCACCATACACCTTAGGGGGAAAAACGCTCTCGATCCCTTTTTGTACCCCTTTCTTGTAAAGAAAGGTGTCCATCCGTCAAAGAACGCCAAGGTGCGCGAAATGCGGAGCAAGTACGACATTTCGCACGATTTCTATGAGAAAGTTGATTACTCAAATATTGCCTCGTGTCCAAACAGGCGTGCTCCTGGCGCCTTACACCACGTTTCGCATTGGGGGCCCGGCCGCCTATTTTTTTGTTGCAGAAACTAAGGAAGACATAGTAAACAGCATGCGGGGAGCAAAGGAAGCGGGGGTACGCGTTTTTGTTTTGGCGGGAGGGAGCAACGTGCTCGTTTCAGATAAAGGGTTCGACGGTCTCGTCGTGCTCAATCGGGATACGAGCTACAGCATAGAGGGTATGGTGGTGCGCAGCCATTCGGGAACCTCCATGGAAGAGCTTGTTCGCGGTGCAGGGGAGGCAGGGCTTGCAGGACTGGAATGGGCGGGGGGCCTGCCCGGCTCCGTGGGAGGCGCGATTCGGGGAAACGCGGGCGCCTTCGGAGGGGAAATAAAAGACACCCTCGTTTCCGTGGAGTATCTTAACGAAGAAGGTACGATTGCCTCGAAGGATGCGGGAGCGTGCGCGTTCTCATACCGCTCTTCTTGTTTCAAAGAGAATGGGTGGGCCGTGCTTCAAGGAGAGTTTCAGCTGCGGAAAGAAGACAAGAAGGGGATTGCGGCTGTGGTAGCGGAGCATATCCGCTACCGTCAAGAACATCATCCTCTCGAGTATCCGAATGCGGGGAGCGTATTCCAAAATTGCGACCTCGCAGAGATTCCCGCGTCCGTTGGAGAGGAATTTCGGGAAAAGGCGAAGAATGATCCCTTCCCTGTTCTTCCAGCAGCCGTGCTCATAGCGGCTGCCGGCCTTCAAGGAATGCGCGCGGGAGACGCAATGGTGTCGGAGAAGCACACGAACTGCATTGTGAATCTGGGAAACGCGAGTTCCGAAGATGTACGCGCTCTCATAAGTAGCGTGCAAGAGAACATACGGGAAAAATTCGGCGTGGAATTGAAGCAGGAAATTCAATACGTCGCGTGAATTGGGGAAAAGTTGCGTTTTTCTCTTGACACGATGCTCTGCAAATGAAAAAATGAATGAAGGTAATGCGGATAGTGACAAAACAATAAAGAGTCGACCCTGTCCGCAGCATTGCACGTAACTTTTTACTAATTGCATATGCCAGCACGACGCAAAAAAGCTGTCGCTCGCAAGAGCACTGCTCGCAAGAGTACTGCACGAAAGAGCACGACTCGCAAGAGCGCCGCTCGAAAGAAGAGGAAGTAGTATCTTGTGAAGAAAGCGGCCCCGCACTCTCTTGTGCGGGGTTTGCTTTTTTTCTGCTCCCGTGTTATTCGAGAAAGAGCTATGGCAGTACTCGGAAAATTGTTCGGCGCGTCTAAAGGGAGCTCGGCGAAATCCGCCAACGCGCTCGTCGGGAAGGTCAACGCCCTGGAATCCTCCCTCACCTCTCTTTCTGCAGAAGAGCTTCGTTCCCATACCACCACTCTCAAAGAACGAATTGGGAAGGGGGAATCGTTGCAAGAGATTCTTCCTTTTGCGTTCGCTCTGGCAAGGGAGGCCGCGCGCCGCACCCTCGGACAGCGTCCCTTTGACGTGCAGCTCATGGGGGGAGCCGCTCTCCATGAGGGAAAAATCGCAGAGATGAAAACGGGAGAAGGGAAAACGCTGGCAGCCACCCTCCCCGTCTATCTGAATGCGCTGGAAGATAAGGGAGTGCATGTTGTAACGGTGAACGACTATCTTGCGAAGCGCGATACCGTGTGGATGGGTCAGATATACCACGCCCTGGGATTGTCCGTTGCCTGCATCACGCATGACGCCTCATTTCTCTACGACCCTTCTTACGGAGGGGAGCAGGAGCGGCGGGACGAGGCGCGCGACACAAAGGGCAGTTTCCTCGTGGAAGAATCCTATCTCCGACCCATCTCTCGCAGGGAGGCGTACGGAGCGGCTATTACCTATGGCACGAACAACGAGTTCGGGTTTGATTATCTCCGCGATAACATGGCAGCCGATGCGGAACGTCAGGCGCAGCGGGGCCATCATTTCGCTATCCTTGATGAAATAGATTCCATTCTTATTGATGAGGCGCGTACTCCTCTTATTATCTCTGCTCCCGACGAGGAGAGTTCTTCCTGGTACAGAGAGTTTTCCCGTATCGTGCCCCAGATTGCAAAGGACCTGCACTACGAGGTGGACGAGAAGCTCAAGGCGGTGACCCTTACGGAAGAGGGCGTGGATGCGGTGGAGCGAATTCTCGGTATGAAGGATATCTACCAGGAAAAGGGCATTAAGTACCTCCACCATTTAGAGCAGGCCCTCCGCGCAAACGTGCTCTTTGAGAAAGACCGGGATTACGTGGTGCGCGACGGACAGGTGATACTTGTGGATGAGTTCACGGGCCGCCTCCTTCCGGGGCGCAGATACTCGGGAGGGCTTCATCAGGCGCTTGAGGCCAAGGAAGGGGTGTCAGTACAGCCCGAATCCCTGACGCTTGCCTCCATAACCTTTCAGAATTATTTTCGCATGTACGGGAAGTTGGCGGGCATGACGGGTACCGCTGCTACTTCTTCGGAAGAATTGTATAAAGTGTATGGGCTTGAAGTTGTTGCCGTTCCCACGAATAAGCCCTTGGTGCGCAAGGACCTCACCGACCGCGTGTACCAGACAGAAGAGGCGAAGTTCCGGGCGGTGGCTAAAGAGGTGAAAGAGCGCCATGAAAAGGGCCAGCCCGTGCTCGTGGGCACGGTGTCTATCTCAAAGAATGAATACGTGAGCAAGTTGCTGGAAAAAGAGGGAGTTCCCCACGAAGTGCTGAACGCGAAGAACCACGAACGGGAGGCGCAGATTATTGCCCAAGCAGGGAGGAGGGGGCAGGTTACCGTGGCAACTAATATGGCGGGACGCGGAGTGGACATCATTCTGGGAGGCAATCCGTCAAGTGAGCAGGAAGCGGCAGAGGTAAGAGAAACGGGAGGGTTGTATGTTATGGGTACGGAGCGGCACGAGGCGCGGAGGATAGATAATCAGCTTAGGGGAAGGGCGGGGAGGCAGGGAGATCCGGGTTCTTCCCAGTTTTTCGTGTCCTTGGAAGATGACCTTGTGCGAGTGTTTGGGGCAGAGCGCATAAAGGGGATTCTGGAGCGTTTCCATTTTCCCGAAGACGAGGCAATAGAATCCGGCATGGTCTCAAAAGCCATTGAGTCGGCCCAGAGCAAAGTGGAGGGGTTCCACTTTGACGCAAGGAAGCACCTACTTGAGTACGACGACGTGTTGAACAAGCACAGGGAAGCGGTGTACCGAAAGCGCGGGGAAGTTCTAAGGATTGCCCGCTTTCCCGTGGACTCCCCCGAAGGAATGTTCGCTTCCCTGCGCCAACTCTTCACGCGCTTGGAGAGAGCGGAGGACTTTGAGAAGAAGGTTGCGGAACTCGGAGAGGAAAGCATTCAGCAGATAGCAAAGGCGTTTTTCCTTAAAACAATTGATACTTTGTGGATGGAGCATTTAGAGAACATGGAACAGCTCCGGGACTCCGTACGTTTGAGGGCCTATGGTCAGCAAGACCCTCTTGTTGAATATAAGAACGAGGGTCATCGGATGTTCCAGGAATTTTTTGGAAGGATAGAGACGATTGTCGCGGAATCTCTTTTGCGTATAGAGAAGGGGACGCAGGAAAGGAAGCAGGAGCGTGCGGTTTCTCCCGTGTCGCGTGGAACAAAGATAGGAAGAAACGACCCTTGCCCTTGCGGTTCGGGGAAAAAATGGAAAAAGTGCGGGTTCATAGGAGCTTCCGAGCACAAACCGTAGGAGGAATCTTTCCTCCCTGTTATACTATACAAAAAATGTGAATACTATCATACTTCGAAGTATCGCAGTATTATGTCGAGGGTTCAGCCCAAAACAATCCCCGCACAAGAGAGAAAAGAGCTCTTAGATGAGTTATGGAGTTTGGTGGTTTGTCTTGAGACCCGCGACGAAATAGAAAACTTTTTCCGTGATCTTCTTAGCGAGACCGAATCTGTTATGCTTGCGAGGCGCGTACGTATCGCAAGACTACTTTTAGAAGGGAAGAGCTATGAAGACATCTGTGAGCTTATGAACGCGAGCGAGGGAACAATCGCGAGCGTTCATCGTTGGCTCCAGGGGAGGAATGAGGGTTATGCTACCATACTGCCGCGTCTCGAGAAGGAGCTTGGAACGCAAAGAAAAGAAAGAGAGAAACACATCAAACAGCGAGAGGCGGGGAGTTTTGAGTGGTTAAAGAAACGCTACCCTCTCCACTTTCTCCTTTTCAATCTTCTAGATTTGTCCGACAAGCCAACCACGAAACGCAAAAAGAAGAAGAGCTAAACACTATCATACTTCGAAGTATCGTAGTACTTAGAAGAATGGATAAAAAGTGCATAGGAAGTAGGAGTATGGCAAAATCAATTCAGAGCAAAGAGCAGTTGATAGAAGCGGTACGCTATATCACCTCCGAAACATCTAGGATGGCTCAAAAAGTAGTTGGAAAAACTTTTCCGATCAAGTCTCTGACAGTATTTACACACTCACAAGCCGAGTATGAGCTTCTAGTGCAAATACTGGAAAGCATGGGAAAGCCGTACAACTACAATAACGGTCCGCGAATTGAGTTGAATGAATCAATTCAGGCTGACGACAATTGGATAACTCATTTACGAATCAGAAAGCCAGACCATGAACGTCCGCAGGTCGGATGCAACGACTTCGAAACTGATTATGAGGCCTTCAAGGGTGATTACTTATTGAAATATGCAGATAATTTTAATCTTATTAAAAGACCAGGATACGAGATGATAGAATTGTATGATAAAAAATTCGACGTATTTGCGTATGTGGTTTCTAATTAAATATTCCTGCAGATATAGAAATAAACTCAAGAAATATTATGGGAAGTAGCTGAGGAGAACAAAAATTTGTTGCTGTCGTGTTCATAAGAGACGCGGAAGGAAAAATTCTGTTGCAAAGAAGAGTAGATCCTTCGTATCCTGAAGCCGACGGAAAGTGGGAATTCCCAGGAGGGGTGGTTGATTTTGGAGAGTCCGTAGAGGCGGCAGCAGTAAGGGAATGCGAGGAAGAGACCGGCTGCAAAGTTAAGACGACTCGACAAGAAAGTATTTGATGTTGGTTGGTTCACAAAAGAAGAGATGGAACAACTTGATACATTAGTAGGTATTAAAGAGTTTATTGAATTCGCAGATGCGTAAAAATGTTATGGGAAGTAGGTTTCCGAAAAAGGTTTTGACGCTCTGCATTGTGCATCAGCATTCCCGTGTGCTACTAGGAATGAAGAAGCGGGGGTTTGGGGTAGGACGCTGGAACGGGTTTGGAGGCAAGGTAACTACAGGAGAAACAATAGAAGAAGCGGCAAAGAGGGAAGTCCGGGAAGAGGCAGGTATAAAGGTGGATGCCCTGGAGAAGGCCGGACTCTTGGAGTTCGAGTTTCAGGACGACCCTGTTGTGCTGGAGGTTCATGTATTCAGAGCTCAAACCTTTTTAGGAGAGCCCACCGAAAGCGAAGAGATGAAACCGCAATGGTTTTCCAGTGAAGAAGTTCCCTTTGAAGATATGTGGCCGGATGACCGGCATTGGCTTCCGCTGTTCCTGGAAGGGAAAAGCTTTCGAGGAAAGTTTCTGTTTCAAGATGAAAATACGCTTTTAGATTATACGTTAGAAGAACTTGGGTCCTTAGCCAGGCTAAGGAATCCTTAGCCTGGCTAAGGCAACGGACTAAGGCAACGGAGGGTAATTTATGCATATTTTCGTTTTCATTCTCCTCGCTATCCTGCTTTTGCCAGTGCTTCTGCTCTGGCTGATATTTGAGGGAGCCACTACGGGACTGGAACTGCTTGGTCTATCTCCGCAGTTCGCCCTGGGAATTCTTTTTGTCATGCTCCTGGGTTCCTTGTTCCATATTCCACTTTCTCGCAAGAAGTTGGTGAGTGTGGAGGAGAGGCATTTTTTTGGGTTGTTCCGTAGGGAACGCGTCCGCCTGGAAGGCATTACTCTTAATGTGGGTGGAGGTCTCATTCCCGTGTCGCTCGCTCTTTACCTGCTTTTCACGAAAGTTCCTCTTGGCGAGACGCTTCTCGCCACGCTCTTTATGACTGCCATCTCTTACCACATGGCCCGTATCATTCCGGGACGCGGCATTGCGCTTCCCGTATTCATCCCTCCCTTGTTCGCCGCGCTCTTTGCCTTTCTTTTGGCTCCCGAGCATGCTTCTGCGGTTGCTTTTGCCTCCGGAACCCTTGGAGTGCTTGTGGGAGCTGATATCTTCCACATACCCGACGCCATGAAGAAGGCGGGGGGCGTGCTTTCCATAGGGGGAGCGGGCGTG
>JAHIUP010000056.1 GCA_018816925.1 Patescibacteria group bacterium | reverse complement strand
GAGATCGCGGAGGTACAGAACCCGCGCCTTACCCGTAAGAGGGCCGAGTTAGTAGAAGTTGTGTTGGACAATGGCGAGAAGATCCGTTGCACTCCTGATCATCGCTTCTTACTGGAAGAGGGAATCTATCAAGAGGCGGGACAGCTTCAAACAAGTGAATCGCTCATGACGGGTTCCGCTGGGCTCCAAAACGAAAAACCCGCCCTTGGGGCAGGAATTTCGAGAACCGCACGCGGTGCCGTGGTTCGGGTTTGTCAACCTATATATAGTTTATCATATCAAAAAATACTGTCAAGTGTTTCCTCCAAAGCCGTGGAGGACAGGGGAGTTGCACCCCTCGGTTCTTGGTTGACAAACCCGAACCGGCACTACGCGTCCCCCACGGCATTTCCATTGTACTGTGGGATAAACCCTCCTCGCAAGGTAAAAAGAGTGGTGTGTCTTCCAGAACAAGAAGATGTGTACGACATCACAGTAGAGCCATGGCACAACTTTGCTTTAGGGGCGGGGATTTTTGTGCATAACTCGGTGGACGGGGACCCACCAGCCGCTTCAAGATATACAGAAGCAAAAATGTCCCGCATAGGAGAGGAGATGTTGAGGGACATCGCAAAAGACACAGTGGATTTCACGGACAACTATGACGGTACAAGAAAAGAGCCCACGGTGCTTCCCTCTCCCGTTCCCCAGCTCCTTTTGAATGGAAGCTTGGGGATTGCCGTTGGTATGGCCACGAACATCCCGCCTCATCACATTGGGGAGGTGGTGGACGCCGTCGTGCATCTTCTGGAGTACCCCAAGGCGACCACGGAAGACCTATTCCAGTTTGTAAAGGGACCGGACTTTCCACTAGGAGGAACCATTTATAACAGGAGGGAGATTATTGAGGCCTACTCGCAAGGCAAAGGCCCCATTGTTACGAGAGGGAAGGCGGAGGTTACAGAGGAAGACAAAAAACCCCAGATTGTTATTACGGAAATTCCCTACCAGGTGAACAAGTCAACGCTTGTGGAGCAGTTCGCGCGTCTCGTGCAAGAGAAGAAGATTGAGGGCATACGGGACATCCGCGACGAGTCCGACAAGGACGGAATGCGCGTTGTGTTCGATCTTCAGAGGGAGGCCCAGCCCCAGAAAATCCTCAACCGGCTCTATAAGTTCTCCGACCTTCAGAAAACCTTCCATCTCAATATGCTGGCTTTGGTGGACGGTATCCAGCCCCAGGTCCTTTCTCTTCCCGAGGTACTCTCTCATTTTCTCGAGCACCGGCGCCAGGTTATTACCCGGAGGGCGCGCTATGAACTAAAGCGCGCGGAAGAGCGAGAGCATATCCTCTTGGGTCTAGCCAAGTGTCTCGCTAAGATAGACGAGGTTATTCGCCTCATACGAGGGGCGGCGGATCGGGAGGACGCCAAGACAAAACTCATGGGCCGTTTCCGGCTCACGGAGATTCAGGCAAACGCCATTCTCGACATGCGCTTGGCCCAGCTTTCCAAGCTTGAGCGTAAAAAGATAGACGATGAACTTGCAGAGATTCGCTCAAGAATAAAGGAGCTCACCGCGCTTCTCCAAAGCCCCAAAAAGATAGACGGGGTAGTTAAAAAGGAACTCCTAGAAGCAAAAGAGCTGTTTGGAGACGAGCGAAGGACAAAGGTGGTGGTAGGAGGAGTGGGGGAAATCGCGGAAGAAGATCTTATCCCCCAGGAAGATACGGTTATCATGCTGACGCAGGGGGGATATATCAAGCGCGTGAATCCTTCCAATTACCGACTCCAGAAGCGGGGCGGGAGGGGCCTCATGGGTATGAAGACCGTAGGAGACGACCTCGTGGAACACTTCTTGTTTGGCCAGACCCACGACTATCTCATGGTCTTCACGGACTCGGGCAAGGTATTCCGTGCTCCCATGTACGAGATTCCGGAAGGCAGTAGGGTCTCTAAGGGAAGGGGCCTGCTCAACTTCTTTGAAATGACCCCAGAGGATCGTGTGCTTTCCATGTTTGCTTTGAGTAAGAAGGAAGAGGAGGCGGGAGCAAAGAATCTCCTCATGGTAACGAAGAACGGAGTTAGCAAGAAGACGCCCCTGGAGGATTTCAAGAACGTGAGAAGGTCAGGTCTCATTGCCCTTACGCTCAAGAAGGGAGACGAACTGCGAGGAGTACGCAAGACCGGAGGAGAGGATGAAGTACTCATTGCCACGAAGAAAGGCCAGGCGCTCCACTTTTCCGAAAAAACCCTGCGTCCCATGGGAAGGACCGCAGCTGGGGTGCGGGCAATGCGCCTTAAGAAGGGAGACGAGGTGGTGGCGATGGACGCGGTTTCTGTTATAGCGAACGGAAAGGAGACGTCTCCCGAGGTTCTCGTGCTGACCGAGAACGGGTACGGCAAATGTACTCCCTTGTCTGAGTACCGCGTGCAGGGGCGGGGGGGAAGCGGCATCAAGGTAATGAATGTCACTCCAAAGACCGGAAACCTTGTTTATGCGAGAATCCTTCAAGGAGAAGAAGAAGACCTCATTGTGATTTCCCAGAAGGGGACGGTTATTCGTACTCCCTTGGGAGCG
>JAHIUP010000055.1 GCA_018816925.1 Patescibacteria group bacterium | reverse complement strand
TCGCCGCAATTCGAGATTACAAGCCCGTTGGCTACGAAAGAGTGAGTTGTTTCTTCCGTCAAATCGTATACGGTTTTTCTCCCCGCATAAGCGATCTCCGCGACTTCCTCTTCAAAGTTTTCTAGATAATACCCTCTCTTCCAGTCGACTTGGGCCTTCAGCTTTTCTGCCTTCGCGCGGTAGTGATCTCCAATAAATCCCACCTTTTCCAAAAATACGGGGATATTCGCCTTGGAAATCTGGAGCTCAAACAGTACGCCGTCGTTCTGGTATCCCATCTTTATGCTTGGTTTTCTGCTGCGATTATACGCCATAGAACGAATACCGAAATTCGCGAGCAGAACCTGTACCTGCTTCAGAAGCGCTTCCGACTTGGATGTAAGCCGAATGTACCGCGTCTGGTTTTTCTCGTCGATGTTAATGGTGCCGTCCGCGCTAAACAGGGCTTGGAGGAAACCCACTACTGCCTCGCGGGGCGCCTTCCAGAGCGCAGAAGGAACTTCTTTCTCGCGCGCACGCACTGCTTTCACGCCAAGCTTCTGGAGATACGCAACGAAATCCCGCGACCCGTAGATAAGATGAAAGACGCCGTTGCGCCGGAGAATTTCCTTTGTCTGAAGGTTACGCCACTCGTTGACGGTTGCTTTTATTCCCTCCATTACCGCTCGGTCCCCTTGTGCGAACGTAAAGCCGACAGTTGCGCGTGTACTGGTTTCTCGCACCCATCCGTCCCCCACGAGCCAACCCAATACCAGCCCAAGCTCTCGGCTCCACTTCGCGGGAAGATTGAACTTATAGGTTCGTCCATTCTTTCCCTTTACTTCGTTGACAACCTCAAAAGGCAACCTGTAGTTACCGCTCCACTGGCCTTCTTGCGATTGGATAAGAACCTTATCGCCCCTTTTTAGTTCTCCCAGAGGAACTTTTCCTTGGGGGGTAAAAATCTTGTGGTCTTTGGTAGCTTCAATCGCGTAGCCGGAACGCGTTTTCAGTTTATACACCGGCTTCACTCCAGTCCTCCATGCGCGAGAGGCCTCTCCAACACCGCCACGTCCGCGCTGCACTACATACATTGTTGGTTCCTCGCGGAGCTCTCCAGCGGCCGTTACGCGGATTTGGGCGCTATGCCGTACCTCAACAGACACAGGCACTCGTTCATCCACCGAAACTTGGAGACCTCCTTGTCCGTGCTCTTGAACCAGCTCCTCCATACGCAAAAGCCCTTTCTCTGTGGAGACAAGCGTATCTCCGGTTACGCATGGGTTCGTCGCGGCCAAGGGTCCAAGATCCGGAAGGGGATTCGCGCGATTCCAGGTATCCACAAACGCAATCCCCGGCTCTCCGTTCTGCCACGCTCCCTCCACGAGTTTATCAAAGAGCTCCCGTACCGTAATATCTGTTTCGTGGGCCTCGTACACGCTCCCGTTCGGGTGGCGCAGCACCTTGTGAGGCTTCATTTTCTCGCCCTTAAACTGACACTCCCACAAGCTATCTGGCTCGCTAATGAGTTTTTCCATAAACTCGTCTGTCACCGTCACGGTGATGTTGAAGTTCCGTATGTCCCCCTCGTTTTGCTTGCAATGAATGAAATCCAGCACGTCTGGGTGGTCCACGCGCAGCATTGACATATTTGCGCCATTTCTACTTTGCTGCTTTATGGTCCCGAACGCGGCGTCGTACACGCGCAAAAACGACACGGGGCCGGAAGCCACCCCCTGGCTTTTCTTGGTGGGAGACATCGCGGGGCGCATTTCAGACAAATCAAACCCAAGCCCGCTTCCTGCCTGCTGTAAGAGAGCCGCATCCTTCATTGTCTGAAAGATGCTCTCCATGGAATCGTGAATGGGGAGCACGATGCAATTCGCGACGAGTGACGTAGAAGCCCCCGCATTCCGTATGGTTCGTCCGCCTGGCGTGTACTCTTTGCGCGAGAGAATCTCAAAGAAATCCTGCTCTATCTTCTGGATACTCTCCTCGTCTTTTCCGTAGTTCTTCTCTACCGCGGCGAGGGCACGCGCCAATCGGGCGAAGAGATCCACCGGGGTCTCCTGCGCACCGTCCTCCTGCTCTATTAGGTAACGCTTCTTCATCATCTTGAGTGCGTTCTCTGAAAACCGACCGTTAATCTCTTCTCTCTTGTCTGGGGAAAGGACAACCATACACAAAAAAAGGTTAGGGGGTTATTGCGCAGGAAATGACCCTTTCTCCTGCTGACGGTCTCCCGGTTGTTCAAGCCGATGAATTTCCCGCTCAAAGGCCTGGGGGCTCCGGAAGTTTCGGTACACGGAAGCGAAACGAATATAAGCAACCTTATCAAACGACTTGAGATGAACAAGCACAAACTTGCCTATCTGATCTGAAGATACGAGCTCTTTTTCCAGATTAAAGATTTCATTCTCCACACTCGAAACAAGCCGCTGGAACTGCTGTTCCATAAAAGGGCGTTTCTCAAGGGCCTTGCGGAGTCCTAGTTCAATCTTATGGCGATAGTAGGGTTCCTTGCCGCCGTTTCTCTTCGCGACCGTAAGTCCCAGAAGCTCAATGCGCTCGTAGGTAGTGAAGCGCCTCTGGCATCTCGCGCATATCCTCCTCCTTTTAATGATCCTCTCGCGCTCTGACGCACGGGAATTAGTCACCTTCGTAGCACTTTGACAAATGGGGCATTTCATGCTTCTCTCCAAAGAATGACAAGATATAGTATGGAATACTCAAGGTACCCTACAACTCCGTTTTCTGCAGTTCAATTGTACCACCAGAGAATAGAGTGTCAAACTGTGGATAACTGCAAGGGAAGCGTACCACCCCTGGACCCCTCCCCTATTGACTTTTCCCGCCTTTTGCGCTATACTAGAGGCACCTCTGGATACGCCAGGGGCTTACTTATGAGGCCTATTCTTACAAAAATAATCACTTTTTCAGCAGGGGCAGCCCTGTTCGCTGGCGTTCCTTTTGCGGAAATTCCCGCAGACCAGGCAACGGGCGAAGAACCCCCAAGTATCTCACAGGGCGTGCCCGTGGTTGCAGACACTGCCCTGCTCGCTTCCGCCCCTCATTTTGGGCCTACGAGAGTCAAGCAGCAACTCCGGGTGGTAATAACGGCATACTCTTCCACCCCTGAACAAACCGACAGCACTCCCTTTATTACCGCTTCCGGAACCTCGGTAAGAGACGGGGTGGTAGCAGCGAACTTCCTGCCCATTGGGACGAAAATTATGATCCCTGGACTATACGGAGAGAAAATCTTCGTGGTGGAAGACCGCATGCACCCCAGAAAGGGCTACCAGGTAGATATCTGGTTCCCGACCTACTGGGAAGCGAAAAACTTTGGAGCGAAAAACGCTACCATTGCGGTACTGGAAGGATAGGACAACACGCTTAATGTCCTAGCAAAATACCCCCTCCAAAGGGGGCGTTTTGTTGTGGTGCCGGGGGCCAAAAGCAAACTGCCTTGCTTTTGGCGGGTTTGCGCGCTCCGAGTCCTCGCGGGGCGAATAATGCAAACCCAGGGCCTGTCTTGGAAAACTGCCGAAGGCAGATCGTTTTCCAAGACAGGTACATTTTATCAAGTGGTGCCGGGGGTGGGAGTCGCCCCATCATCCGATGGGGCGCCCCGTGTTTATCACGGGGCGAACCCACAAATATGTGTCGGGGGAGGGACTTGAACCCTCACGAGCTTGCGCTCAGTCGATTTTAAGTCGACTCTGTCTACCAGTTCCAGCACCCCGACATTTGGAGGCGGCAGCCGGAATCGAACCGGCGCATAGCTGTTTTGCAGACAGCCGTGTTACCACTTCACCATGCCGCCATTCTCTCCTCAAATATATCCCTTTACTACAATACTGACAACAATCCTTAGGCCCCCTTGAAATAGAAGAGAAGAATATCCCCCTCCTGGAGCTTGGGAGCGCCCGCCAAAAGCATACCAAATTCCTCTCCAGTAGGTACAAACGGCACATCCTCCCTGTTCTGCTGAATATTCCGCACCACGCCCTCTCCTACTTTCTCTTCGCCCCGAAGAATCTCCGCCTCCATGTTCTTTCGCGCCTCTCCCTCAAGAATCGTGCCTCCCACGACCTGCTGCTTCTTTTCTGCGCCGAATACAGCCAGGATACGGGCCTTCCCTGCCTCTTTCCTTGGCTCTTCCTCCTGGACCTTACGCTCCGCAAGCAGTTCTTCCACCCGCTGAACCGCCTCGTAGATTATTTCTGATTGCTCCAGACGCACGCCCAAACGCTCCGCGAGCTCCTTAATACCGGGAGAGGTCTTTACGCGAAAAGCAAGAATACAGGCCTTTGTTCCCTGGGCGTGCTTTATATCTGCTTCTCCCACGTCTCCCACTTCCGCCTGCACCACGCAAAGCTGGGTATCCTCCTGGGGCAACTGGGAAAGCATAGCAAGGAGCGCCTCTAGGGAGCCCACAGTGTCTGCCTTTACCACGAGTGGAAGGGTCTGGAGCTCTTCTGTCTCCGGGGAGGATACTTTCGTTGCCGGCTCGTGCGCCTCATCTGCTTGCCCAAAGGCAATAGCTTCTTCCTTCCGGGAGAATGCGTAAAACTCTTCCCCCACCGCTGGAGCCGCCTCAAAGCCAAGCACGAGGGCGGGCTGGGAAGCGCGCGCTTCCTTTATCTCCTCTCCTTGAAAGTTCTCCAGGATACGCACCTTCCCGCTTGTCGTAGGGGTTCCCACAATGTCTCCCTGCCGTAGTATCCCCTTACGCACGAGAAGGGTTGTTGCCGGGCCGCGCCTGCTGTCCAAGAAGGACTCAATAACCACCCCTTGAGCAGGAAGCTCGGGCTCATCGCTCAATTGCTCCATGTCTGCCATGAGTAGAATGAGCTCGAGAAGCTCGGGGATGCCCTGCTTGGCGGAAGCAGAGGTTTCGGCTACCGGAACCTTGCCCCCGAATGATTCCAGTAGGACGCCTTTTTGAGCAAGGTCCTGCTTTACCCGCTCCGTGTTCGCTCCCGACCTGTCCATCTTGCTGAACACCACGATAAAAGGAAGCTTTGCCTCCTGGATATGCTCAATCGCCTCCTCGGTCTGGGGCTTTACCCCATCGTCGGCCGCCACCACGAGCAACGCGATATCTGCCACCTTCGCGCCCCTGGAGCGCATTGCGGAAAACGCCTTGTGTCCCGGGGTATCTATAAAGGTAATTTTACGCCCCTGGTACTCTGCCTCATACGCCCCTATATGCTGGGTAATACCCCCTGCTTCTTTGGGAGTGATAAGAAAATCCTCGCGCACCGCTTCCAGAAGCGAGGACTTTCCGTGATCCACATGTCCAAGCACGACCACTATGGGAGGCCTTGAGGTCTTTGGCTCATTGTGTATTCTGTTTTTGGTTTCCTGTGCTGGCATAATGTATTGCTTCTTGTTCCTCTTTGGAAAGAGTGTGGCTAGAAGCGCCTTTCTCCACCGCCTTTGCGTATACCCTGTTCGTATCCCTGCCGTAGTGGCTCGTCACCACCACTCCGTTAAAATCCTCATCAAGAAGCGCAATGCTG
This sequence comes from Patescibacteria group bacterium, assembly GCA_018816925.1. Classification (GTDB taxonomy): domain Bacteria; phylum Patescibacteriota; class Minisyncoccia; order Minisyncoccales; family UBA10102; genus JAHIUP01. The sequence goes on along the minus strand of JAHIUP010000055.1, from coordinate 1,196 downwards.
AAACTCTGGTCCCCCCCGCTGTCTCGAAAGGGATTGTACCTAATTACGCCTACCCTCGTAAGGGCCTTGCGCATACGCTGGCGAATCTCCGCGAGTTCCCTCCCTACCCTCTCCAGTTCTATTTCCAGCTCCCGAATACGCCTCTCTCCAATAGGGGAGGTCTTCTTCTTTTTTTCCTTTCCCGGAAACGGATTCCACATGGTGATTCAAGCGCACTTGGCAGCTGCGGTGGAGACGGCTGCTGCGGTGGGAGAGGGATTCGAACCCCCGGTACCCTTTCGGGCACAGCTGTTTTCGAAACAGCCCCGTTCGTCCGCTCCGGCATCCCACCCTATTAGTTAGCGATACTCCTCCCTCCCTCTTAAAGCCCCAAGCGCACTTCCCGCAATTATAGCAGAAAAAGAGGGGATTGTACACTTTGATGTGGACTTAATGCGAACCCAGTGGAACCGGGTTCTCAAGGAATTGTACGATTGGCACACCCTGATCCACTCGGAAACGCTGAAATTTTACGAATATAAATCCCCACACCTTCCTGCGGGGTATTGAATCTCGCAAGAAGAATTCATATTAACGCCTATTCATCCCCGCAACAAGCTGCGGGGTATTTTGGAAAGGTGTGGGGATAAACCCGCGTACAAGCCCTTATGACTATTATTACCCAACTCCCACTAATTGTTAAGCGGGTTACCCCATAATTGCCCCCGTGGCGAGCTTTAGACCCCGGGCCAGAGCTTTTTACCCCCACACCTGTTTTTACCCTATACTTTTCGCAATCCTCCGTTTGAGTTGCGCAAGCGCGTTACCATCTTTTTTCAACGAGTGTTCCCGGTGTCTGGCATCTTCTTCAGAGAAATATGCTTCATAATAACGCAGCTCAAACGGAGCGCGTGATTTTGTTGAGCGCACTTGTCCTTTGTTGTGTTCGGCAAATCTTCGCCTCAAATCATTAGTCGATCCTACATACAATTTGTGATCTCGTTTGCTTTTCAAAATATACACATAAAACATATAGACATAATAACGATTTGGGGCGAAAAGAAAAACAGGTGTGGGGGTGTACCCTTGGCGCCAGCTTGACCCGAATTTGACGACTAAAGAAGATCGGCGAGTTCTCCACGCTCGTCCTCGTCAAATTCATCGGGATCAAGCCCCTCGCTCTCCAATTTTTCTCTTATTTCTTTTTGCCGCTCTTT
>JAHIUP010000054.1 GCA_018816925.1 Patescibacteria group bacterium | reverse complement strand
CGCGTGCGATTATAAGCGGCGAGATGACGGAAACAAGGGTCCCAACACGGGAGGAATGGGGAGCTACGCGTGGCCTCGGTTCTGGACAGGCCAGCTTGCCTCTACGGCGCGAGATAGCATCATGAAGCCGGTGCTTGAAGGGCTTGCGCAGATGGGAACCCCGTTTCGAGGCGTGCTGTACGGGGGCCTAATGTTTACTCAAGACGGCCTCAAGGTTCTTGAGTTCAATTGCCGTTTTGGAGACCCGGAAACGCAGGTAATCCTTTTGCTTCTTGAGACCGATCTTTTGGAGGTAATGATGGCTTGTTGGGAAGGACGCCTCGCGAATGTACCTGTGGAGTGGAGTCAGGAATTTGCGGTGGGAGTCGTGCTTGCAGATGTGCGGTATCCAGGGGGCACTTCTCGCCTCGAGAGCGCCATAGGATTCCCGGAGCGCCTCAAAGAAAAACTCTTCTGGGGAACAGGCACCACTCTACATAAAGGGACTACCGGTATGAGAATTCACGGGGTTGACCGTATGGCTACCGTTGTACAAAAAGCTCCCACCCTTGAGAGCGCGCGGCAAAAGGTATACGGCGCGGTGGCAGAACTAGATTTGCCTCCTGGGTTCCTTCATTTCCGGACCGATATTGCTGCCGTATAGCGGCATCTTTTGAAAAGCCCCTGGCATTCCACCAGGGGCTTCCTTCGTGATAGAATAAAAGAATGAAGATTGCCACCGCCCCAGCACTTTCTATATGGTATGCTTCTATGGCAAAATAAAAATATGGAACAATTCCTGTTGCAGAATACGTGGGTGCTTCTCCTCATAGCCGTTTGGACTCTCCCTTGAAAGGGAGTGGCGCTGTGGAAGGCGGCTAACTTACGGCACAAAAGGTGGTTCGTAGCTCTGCTCGTGGTAAACACCTTGGCCGTTCTTGAGATTGTCTACATCTTCTGGTTCGCCAAGGACAGAGAACAGAGATGAGCGGAGAAACTCCTTGACGAGGCGCCTTTTGCTCTATAGTATATTGAAATAAGTCCGTTGGAGAATTTTCAGTAAGAAGAACGAAAACAGAGGAGGTTTCAGATGAGTACTTTAGTTCTCAATCCGTCATACGATCGCCGGCTCCGTAGGGGGAGCAAGGTGATTCAGAGGAATATGGGGCCATTCCAGGAGTTTCTTGACCGCGGATTCATAGAAGCTCGAGTAGCGGAGAGATATTTTCTGGGGGATAACGGTCACCATATCACCCAGAAGGAAGTTGCGGGGAGGTTTGGATTTTCTAGTGCGAGCGTTATTTCCTTGTATATCTCATCCTTCCTCCATGTTCTCGACCCTTCATTCCCCGCAGGATACGTGGCGCAGGCAAGGGCGCGGCGCATTGCTCGCGACGCGAAGCGAATGCAGGGAAAGGACCACATCGGTTCGCTGCGCGTTTCTCCAGAGGAGCGTGCCCGTATCCGAATGGTTGCTACGCTTTTGGAGCGTGGAGGACTTGACGCTTTAAGGCCCATTCTCCTACAAGTTGTGGAACTTCGTTGCCAAGGGAAGAGTTTTGGGGAGATAGGTGGGGAACTCGCTATCTTCAGGCAGGCAGCGCACGTCTATTGGAGACAAGTCGTGGCTCAACTCCAAGAGAAAGCCCTCTTACCGCGGTAAGAGGGCTTTGCTTTTGTGAGATGTCAAGTTGACAGGCCCTTGGGCCCTCGGTATGCTAAAGTAATAATCTCAAGGTCTCTATGGCAAAAAGAACACGCAAGGGAGAAGATAAGCGGGATAGGTTCCGCCGGCTTGCACAGCAGCGCACAAACCTCGTGCTCAAGCGCCTCAAGATTCTCGGGAACTGCGCCGACAAGAGCCGGTACGAATACGCAAAAGAGGACGTGGAGCGGATTTTTGTCGCAATCGACCGGCGTCTCAACAAAACAAAGGCCCGCTACGAGCTCCCTTCGGACCGCGAGCAGTTTAAGCTCTAAAGGGGAGAGAAAGGTCTTATCTCCTGTGTGTAGCTTTGTCTTGTCGGTTTTTTGTATAAAGCATGAAGATTTTCGTGAAGGCGAAACCCGGCGCAAAGGAAGAGTCAGTTGTGAAAATTGATGAGAACCATTTTGAGGTGCAGGTGAAAGAACCCCCTAAGCAGGGGAGGGCAAATTCGGCTATAGCAAAAGCCCTCAAGGAATATCTTGGAAAAGAAGCAAAACTCGTTTCCGGATTTGCCTCGCGCCAGAAGGTTTTTGAGATAGCAAATTAGCCCTATAATTATGAGCGAGGGCTTAAGTGACCTTGCTTTTTTATTGGTAGCTGTTAGAGTGGCGCTAAGGAGGTGGTCTTATGACTACAAAGACAGGGCAAGGGCAGAAAGTGCGCCCTAAGCACTACAGGAAGAATCTCCTGTTTCATATCTGGCCAACCAATACACTGTACATTCGGCTGGAGACACAGCGTCCCGTGGGCCTTACGCTCGATCTGTATGCAGGCACGTGGAGTTTTGGGGGCCATACGTTTCCTATCGGGAAAACTGCAGATTACGGCCTCCACATGAGAGAGGGGATACCTTATGGGGTGTATGATCGTACCAAGGTAGGCCATTTGCGTCGTCTCATAGAGGTACACGAAAACCTCGCACACCGCATGGGCGGTGGAAGCGATGCGGATTGAAGGGAGGTATAAATGCCTATTTGCAATTGTTGCGGTAACGAGTTCGACATCGATAAGGAACCAGGTGCTTTGTTCTTTAGCCACCCTTCTACCGTAAAGAGAAAGGCGAGTGTGGATAAGTACCATATCTGCCAGGGGTGCGAGAAGAAGATTCTCTTGACCTTCAAGCATAAGTAAAGAGTGTTTATGGATACAACCAAGGCCCTCGGTATCTTACCGGGGGCCTAATCTTTCAAGGCCGTATTCGAGTAGGGGCCGGACAATATATGGGCGGTGCCTTGAGCGTAGTTAGGGTCTAATATACCTGATTTTGCATAGTTTTAGACGATACTTGCATAGTTTCTTGGGTTGTGCTAAAATAGTCATATGACCGAAAAGCTTTTAAATATCAGGGAGGCAGCAAAACTGCTTGGAGTTTCTGTAGATACATTGAGACGCTGGGATAAGAGCGGCAAGTTAGTTGCGATCAGAAAAGCTGGTGGGACTCATCGTTATTATACGGTAAGGGATTTAGATATGTTTTCTAGTGATTTAATAAAGTTAGTGAACGAATGGGCACTTTCTGCGGGCGTCATATCGCCAGAGTTCTATTGTTCCAATAGCGCTGTTTTCCAGGCGAGGCTGATGAAAATGCAAGAGGAGATGTTAGTTGCGGGTACAGGGCAGGGATTAGTTTCACTCGTAGGAGCTGTTGCAGGGGAGATAGGGAATAACTCTTACGACCACAACTTAGGGAACTGGCCTGATGTGCCGGGTGTGTTTTTCGGATATGATATCCATAAGGGTGTTATTGTGCTCGCAGACAGAGGACTGGGTATTTTAAAGACCCTAAGTCGCGTTAGACCTTCTCTTGTTACCCATGAAGAAGCTCTACGCGTAGCATTTACAGAAATGATCTCCGGACGTGCGCCAGAGAAACGGGGAAATGGTCTAAAGTTTGTCCGTCAGGTTATTGCCAAAAACCCTATTAGCTTGTCTTTCCAGACTGGGGATGCGGAAGTACAAATAGCGAAAGACAGTGGGGACGTGAACACTACAAAGGTAAAAGAGGCGATGCAAGGATGTTTTGCGATTATTAGATTCTAAGTACAATTTTTATGCTTATTGAACTCAAAAAGTTTGGAACCACTCTTGTATCTCGACAGACTGGTCGGGAAGCTTGGGCCGCATTTCAACCAGCTCTTCACGCTCTTAGCCCCAAAGAGAAGCTTGAGGTCAGTTTTGACGACATTTTAACATTTTCTCCCTCTTGGGCAGACGAGTTCCTTACACCGCTCCAGAAAGAGTTCGGTAGGAGAGTTGTTTTACGCGAAACTAGCAATCCTTCCGTGAAGGCAACTTTGGATATTCTTGAGATACGATAGGGTACTGGTTCGACAGTATATGTTGTACGACGTTTGGGCTCTTAAAACTTGGCTCGGCCAAGTTTTCCACATATAGTGGACTTGACAGGGGTGTTTAGTGTACGTTATAGTGTACACATATGGATCCAAAGAAAACTCTCTCTATTACCGAAGCGAGGAAGCGTATCTTTGAGATTATAAACGAGGTACAAAAACCCGATACGTACTATACCCTTACGGAAAAAGGCCGTCCCAAGGCCGTGATTTTGTCTGTGGAGGAATTTGAATCTTTATGGGAGACGATTGAGACGCTGGAAGAGATTCCAGATTTGGCAAAGGATATTAAGGAGTATGAGCGAGATAAGAAGAGCGGAGCAGATAAGTTTTATCCTACCCTTGAACAAATTTTGGAGAAGGAAGGTTTTGTGGTCGCAGATAAGGTGAAAGAGAAATATGGAGTACCAGATAAGGCTCCGGCCAAGCGCGGAAAAAGAAAAGGGGAAGCTTCCCGAAGGAGATAGGTTGCGGCTTTCAGTTGTTTTTGTGGTATTGAGGTCGAACCCTTACCTTGGGAAAAAACTGCACGGAAAGTTCAAGAGTTTTTATGTATTGCGCTCATGGCCCTATCGTGTAGTTTACGAAGCAGATGAGCAGCAAAAGATGGTAACGATTATCCGTATACGGCATCGCAAAGATTTTTATAAATGAAACAATCATTCACGGTTCGTGATCTTCCTGCGGCAGAGCGTCCCAGGGAGCGGCTTGAAAAGTATGGAGCAGAGTCGTTGTCTGCCCAGGAACTTCTCGCGCTGGTACTGGGTAGGGGAGTGCGGGGAGAATCCGTAATGATGACTGCCCAATGCTTACTCTCGGAGTTTGGCTCCTTGGAGGGGGTAATGGAGGCCTCTCTTCAGGACTTAAAAAAGCTCAACGGCGTTGGCACGGCAAAGGCAAGTCAGATAAAGGCATGCCTGGAGATTGCCAGAAGAGCCCAGGCACAGAGAGACGCGGTCCAAGACGCGCCTCAAAAAAGGGGAGCGCGCGTTGTTTCTCCCCAGGAGATCTATGCCATGGTGCAAAGCCGGCTCCGTGAGTACTCCAAGGAGCACTTCTTTGTGCTTTCTTTTGATACAAGAAATAAGCTTTTGGGCATGGATACCATTTCTGTTGGCACCCTCAACGCGAGTTTGGTGCATCCGCGGGAGGCCTTTGAGTCCGCCATACGCCGCCACGCAGACCACATTATTGTTGTGCACAATCATCCATCCGAAGAACTGGAGCCATCAGACGAAGACAGGGAGGTTACCAAGCGGCTTTCTGAAGGCGGGAGGATCCTGGGTATAGAGCTTGCAGACCATGTGATTGTGACCAGGGCAGGGTACAAGAGTTTTAAAGAGCACGGGCTTCTATGAGCGAGGTATTGTTATACTTTAAGGAATCCGCCCAGGTTGCCTATGGGGGAGAAGAGCAGGAACTCTTTCCCGAGAAAGACCTTGTAAGGGCGCAGTTTGTGGTGGAGCTCAACGAGCGCCTGGGCTATCCGCTCTCTTCTATTCATATTGGCGCGCTCGTATGGGTGGAGGGTGCGGGCTTTGAACAGATAGATGTTGTTGTAGGAAGCGAAATGGGAGATATCATGATTGCGGCCGCCGTAGAGTCGCCCAAAGAATACGAGAGCCGGCAAGAACAGGTTATGCGCGGCCTGTATTGGAAAGCGGCAGTCCTTGCAAGAGCAAAACGGGTGCGTTGGCTCGTGTACTATACGAGATGGTACCATATTGGTGTGCTCTACAAGCGCCAGCTTGTTGTTGATTACGCAAAGTATCCAAATTACGCGGCTTGGCAGACAGCAAGTTTCCCCTCCGCGGGAGTCCTCCCTGTCCATAGTCCCGACGCATGACGCAAGATTTACTCAAAGAGCATTACGGCTTCACAGAGTTTCGGCCGGGGCAAGAGGATGTTATCCAAAGCATTTTAGCGGGGCGCGATACCTTAGTCGTAATGCCCACGGGCGGAGGCAAATCGCTCTGCTACCAACTGCCTGCGTTGGCCCTTGATGGCACAACCCTTGTGATTTCTCCCTTAATCGCGCTTATGAAAGATCAGGTGGACGTTTTGCAGAAAAGGGGAATAGCGGCGTCGTTTATTAATTCTTCACTCACAGAAAAAGAGATTAAAAAAAGAACCAATGACGCGCTCGCGAGCAAAATAAAAATTCTCTATATCGCCCCGGAACGTCTCAATAGCGGCTTTAGCGCTGCTTTGCAAGAGATTCCCGTAAGCTTTGTGGCAATTGATGAAGCGCACTGCGTCTCAACTTGGGGTCACGATTTTCGGCCGGATTACCGTCTTATTAAAGAACATATTGATGCTCTTTTGAAGCGCCCAATTGTTGCGGCCTTTACCGCCACTGCCACGCCCGAGGTACGGAGAGATATTGTGGAGCGGTTGGGTCTTCAAAAACCGCATGTTTTTGTGCGTGGGTTTGATCGGCCCAATCTGCGATTTTTCACTCAAGGGTGGATGAGCGAATTTGAGCGCGACTGGGAAGTTTTGCGTTTGGCAGAATCTTTGGCAAAACCCGGCATTGTGTACGTGGGCAAACGAGACAAATCAGAAGAACTCGCGAGGTTTCTTTCCAATAAGGGGATTCAAGCCATGCCGTATCACGCGGGATTAAAAACAGAAGAGAGGACAGCCACTCAAGAGGCCTTTATGAAAGATGAACTGCCCGTGATAGTTGCTACCATTGCCTTTGGCATGGGCGTTGACAAGGCAGACGTTCGGTTTGTTGTGCACGCGGGTATGCCGGGAACTTTAGAGGGGTATTATCAGGAAGCGGGCCGGGCCGGCCGCGACGGCAAACCGGCCACCTGCGTTTTACTGCACAGTGGGGAAGACAGCGCCCTGCAGAATTATTTTATTCGCAGAAACTGCGAAGATTCTTTGGCGCGCGGCAAACCCGCACAGGAGGCCTTGGCGGTGCGCGCGGTAAGATACGAAAAGCTTAGAAAAATGGAAGAATACGTTAGGGCCAACGCCTGCAAGAGAAGAATAATCCTGGATTATTTTGGAGACGAAAGCGCGCGCCGGAACAAAAACTGCGGCGGCTGCGGCCCCTGCCTCCATTAACTCACCAAGCTTGGGCCTGGGCGAAGACCGTCTTCGCCCAGGCCCTAAAGCCATTTAAGATTGTTTATGCAAAGAAAAGATTCATTCGCCGTAGGTACAATCCATCACTTGTATAATCGCGGCGTCGCGAAATGTCTTATATGTAAAAGTGAGGCGGACTTCTGGCGGTTTATTCAAGGCCTGTGTCTTTTTAACGATAAAAAAGCCACAAGCAGTATACTTTGGCACCTGGAACGCGACAGAGGCCGCCTTACTATGAATGTTTTGAAAGACTATGTAATTGGGCAAAATAATAAGAGAGAACCCTTAGTGCGTATTCTTGCGTATTGCATAATGGGTAATCATTTCCATCTTTTAGTGGAAGAGATACAAAGAGAAGGCATTACACAATTTATGCGTAAACTCGGCACTGGCTACGCTAACTATTTCAACAAAAAACATGACCGCGTAGGAGGTTTGTTTCAAAACGTTTTTAAAAATGTTCTCGTGGATGACGATCTATACCTGCAATACCTTCTTGTTTATATCAATGTGCTCAACCCGGCAAGCATTATTGAGCCAAATTGGAAGAAGGAAGGAATACAAGATACTAAAAAAGCATTGGATTTTGCGGCATCTTATCAATGGGGCAGCCACATGGATTATCTGGGAAAGCGAGGGTCACTCATTTTAGATAAAGGACTGTTTGCTGATATGTTTCCAAGCTCTCAAGCATACCTTGATCTTGTGAGGGCGGTATTGCGAGAAAAGAAGTATCAGAGCATTGAACACCTAACACTTGAATAAGCGCCATTTGGCGGGCTTGGCCTGGGCGAAGACGGTCTTCGCCCAGGCCGGTCTTCGCCCAGGATCTACATCTAGGTTAAACCCAGGTAGGATGGTAGCCAAACCGGTGATTTTTTGATAAAATAAAGGCATGGATTACAAAGGCGTAATTATTGAGGAGAGTTTGGAGAATAAAGATGTTCTTAGTGAGGTTACGATTTTGGAAACGAAAGTTGAGGAAGTAACGGAAGAACATCACACTCCACATCTTAAGCAATGGACGTTGCATACGATTGAGATACCGGAAGATAGGGGAGCGGAGGTTGCAGAAAAGATAAGTAAGGTTCTCGCAACCAGTCACGGTCACTGGTACGCGGATTTTAAGAATGATACGCATCATTACATTATTTTTCGCAATAAAGTTTTTTACGTAGATAGAGAAAGCAAAGAGCAATATGATGAAGCAGAACGTTATGGTACTTCAGTCGGAATACCGGAGCACCAACTTATAAATTATGAGGGCGAATATAAGGATAGGTTATGAAGAATAAAAATTACGCAAAAGTAGGTAATAGATGGGGGAAACCGGCGTACCGAACGCCCTCCAGTTTCCGCTCCCGCCAATCCATTAGGACGACGGCGAAAAAGGGAGGAGGGGGAAGGCGGGACCGAGGGTCCAAATAATTACGCTTAAATAGGGCTCAACTTGGTTTAGCCAAGTTTTCCACAGGGAGTTTTAGGCCTAAATAGGCCTCTTTTTGTTGTGCCTAGGTTCGGTCTAGGCAGGGGACACATATTCTATTCAAATGCTTCCAAGTAGTTGAGGCATTACGGAAAAATTGTGCGACATTGTAGACAAAACGGAATATTCGTGGTAAAAGAATGGTAGAATCTATTTTTTCGCAGGAGGTTGTATGACAAGAAGACAGAAAAGGAAGCGTGGCAACAAGGACAGAGAACGTAAGGGTATCGCGTACAGAGAGTTCCAAGCTATACAAGCAACCGTACAATCAGCTGAACAACAACGCATAAACGAAGGAGGCAATGGCCAGGAAGGGACCGAAGTACGGAGAACCTCAATATCCGTTTCGCACTCGCAGAACTTTTCACCAAAACTCGCTGAGGTTCAAGACCCGAATTTCCCATATTTCGCGGTAAGTGCGGTGCGGTACTTGGAAAGATGCGGGCTCTGCGATTTTCCTGTAACATTAGAGGGCAGGTGTATAAACTCTGGGTGTCTACAGGACTGGGGCGACCCGCGAAAACTAACAGAGGAGCTCGTTTTCCAGATGATTGAGAAAGCAAAGGCGCTTTCCCAGTCCTAAAACTGGTGTCCCTTATGAGACACCAGTTTTGTTTTTAACGTAAACTTAGTAGGAGTAAGTTTTATCGGTAATTGACAGGGGAGCGGGAATAGGGTAAGAAAGGTGGTAGCATAACGGAAGGAAGGAGGCGACGTAATGCGAGTGGCCATTGGGTGTATGGTGGCAGGAGTAGCGATCGTTGCCGGCAACATTGTTGCCACGGCGACGGATATTTACTGGACGTCCATCTCAGTATCTCTTCACGTCAGTGGTTTTGCTCTGTGTTTCTGGGGCATCTTGTCGTATTTGGGTAGAAACATCAAGCGGAGCAACTAGCGTTTAGTTTTGCCTCGTATCTTGTTGGAGGAGCCCTTCGGAAGGAGGGCTCTTCACTTAGTTTACTTGAGGTTTTTGCCGCTGTGGAACCTTATATTGTTGAGAAACGAGGTGGATGGTTGGAACGAGTAAACTCAATAAGTTTTTCATCACTTGGCACAAGAAGATAAACAAAATCCGTCATAACCTCAAGGTTCATCCAGACTTTAAAGAGAGAGACGCTGCCAACCTCCACTAAAAGAGGTTTTTCGTTATCTTTGTAGATCCCTAGATCTGCACGACCCCAACGTAGGTCTGGTTCCCGGACAACCTCGAACTGCTGGTGGAGAAAATGATTTTCAATATCTCTCATTGTAGTAGCATGCCACTCTTGGCCATGCAGTATTTTGGGCCTTTTACGTTGTTCAAGATGAGGTGGTTTTAATGTCCAAAAACTTGAAAGGGAAAGAAGTTATGAGTACCGCAATTCTCCTTAGTAAACATTGTTTACACTGAATAGGAGCGTTGCGTTCTTCCTTGTGAAAGGTCACTATTGTACCCTCCAGCCAGTTTATTTCTTTAGATATCTGTCGTTCTACTTCGTCCCAAGGGAGGGATTTGTTGTAGGATAGAGCCATAAGCGTCTATAAATTAAACGCAACGATTTATGGTAGCTGTCTGCCGCCGTGGAATTTCTTGTGGATTTCCCGTAACTGTTTGCTCGTGAGGTGAGCGTAGATTTGAGTGGCGGCAATGCTCTTGTGCCCCAAAAACTCCTGCAGGGTTCTAATGTCTACACCTTGCGCAAGTAGATCGGTTGAGAAAGTATGGCGCATGACATGCGGGGTGACGAGGGCAGGGGAGAGGCCGGCCTTCACCGCGTAGCGCTTTATAACTTCTTGTATGAGACGGGGACTGATTCTGCGGGGTCCGGTCTTTTTTGCTTCACTTAGATAGGTAATAAATAAGGCATCGTGATTGTCTTTTCTTGTTCCCAGGTACTTCTGAAGCCATTCCAGCGCTCGTTGCGAGAAGTACACGGTGCGGATTCTCCCACCCTTTCCTTGTATACTTATTTCCAGCTCTTCGGAGGGATCTTTCGGGAGGCGAATCTGCTCCCTGTTCAACGCGATAAGTTCTGCGATGCGCAATCCCGTGGAAAAGAAGGTTTCCAGGATAGCGCGATTTCTCAACCCATGAAAATTCGAAGTATCTATGACATGAAGGAGTTTGCCCAACTGTTCAAGGGAGAGGAAACGGACTTGCCGCTCTTCTTTTTCTCTTGCAAGCTTTACCTTGTCGGGAGGAAGGGCCTCTATGTCCCGTTCCGAAAAGTATTGGAGGAGGGAACGAAGAGCGATGAGATAGTAGTTCTGGGTGGATTTCTTTAAAGAGAGGCCGCGAGACAGGTGCAGCCGGTACTGGCGGATATGGTCCAAGGTGAGGGCTTGGGGAGGAAGTTCCTGGAGATGGACTTGTGAAAGCCAGGAAAGAAAACGTTTCAGAAAGTTATGGTAATTCTTCTGGGATTTGGAAGCCAAGCCCTTTTCAATATCCAACCAGTCCAGAAAGTCAGGGATATGCTCTCCAAGGGGTTTTTGGGATTTTGCCATAAAGAGCGTCGCAGGACTTAACTACGCGTTTAAGTATAATTATGCGCAACGCTATCACTCTTTACCATAGCCCTCCCCCAGGGGGGCTGTCAAGGGCTTGGAGGAGGCCCAAAACGCCCGAGAGGGGCCTTTTTGGCCCTCATGTACCCAGGACAGGATATAAGGTGGTCGTTGACTATTCCCACGCCCTGCATGAAGGCGTAAAGGGTAGTGGGGCCTACGAACCGGAAGCCCCTCGCCCGCATGTCTTTACTTATGGCCTGCGCTTCTTTGGAGGTAGTAGGAATGTCCCCTGCCCTCTTGTAGCGGTGCTGGAGGGTCTTCCCTCCCGTGAACTGCCAGAGGTATGCCGAAAAGGAGCCATACTCTTGCTGTAAGGCGAGGATAAGCCGCGCGTTGGAAATGGCGGCCCCAATCTTTCTGCGGTTGCGTACAATCCCGGTGTTGCCCAAAAGCGCCGTTACCTCTCCCCTACCGTATCTTGAAATTTTTTCAGTATTGAAATTGGAGAACGCTTTTTGGAAATTATTCCTCTTGCGCAAAATGATTTCCCAACTCAAACCCGCCTGAAAGGTGTCCAGCAGAAAGTACTCATAGAGTTTTGTATCTTCAAAACAGGGTCTCCCCCACTCTTCATCATGGTAGGCCGCCATTTCAGGATTTTTGTCGGCCCAGGGGCACCTATTCTTCATCGTCCGCATTTCCTGCAAAGAGTTCTTTGAAGCGTTCCCACAGG